>NZ_JBKKBJ010000050.1:0-3885 GCF_046714055.1 Methyloglobulus sp.
GTTGGTATAAACGCAAAACTCAAACCAAGAGGCGTCAAAACATGAAGCCAAAAAGACAAAGTGTTATCCAGCTTGTTCTGGTGCTGCTGGTTGTTCTTGCGACGCTTTGCTCCTGGCCGGCTGTTTCCGGCAGCCTCAAAGGGGCTGCGGAGAAGCTTATCGATCAGAGGCTGCAAACGGACAATATGTTTAAGACGGCTGGCTCCACACCTCCTACACTAACAGCAAGCAAGACATCATCACTCACCGATTGCGGCAGCAAGTGGTATCAACGGTTGGGTTTACAGTTTTTGGAAGTAAGCCAAGCAACCGTGGTAGGTTTCAGCTTTAATACGGCCTGTCAAGCTCATGACGCGTGCTACGGCGACTGTAGAACAGGTAAGCCCGAAAGTGACAAGAAGTTGCTTTGTGACAAGAAGTTGCTTGAGGATGCTGAAGGGGTTTGCGAAAGCGCTTGGAACAGAGCAATTTGTATTTCTTACGCGCAGATTTTCTTTCAGGCTGTGTCTAAAAAAGGTGATACGCCTTTTAAGCAGGCACGAGCGAACTGTCCAGCTACTGTGGGATTGCCGGCTCCTAGCAATGAAGACATTCGAAGCATTGATTTTCAGAGAGAGGCACCCACATCGGGGGCTTACGATGGAAAGATTTTGTCGTTATCAAGGTGCGATTTGTCGGAAGGTGACAGAAGAACATGCCATGATCTAACCATCAAGCTTAGCTCAGGCAAAGTCATACAGGCATCGATTTGGGGTCTTGGAGCCGTTCAAATTTATAACAATAGGGGTGGTGTTATATACAAGGTCAACCCATCTGATTCAAGTGCTGACATGCGCATCAAGTTTGATAGTGCGATAAGGAACCTACTAAAAAAGGGGGCAAATGTATGGGTGAATATATCCTGTGGAGGCGATTCTGGATGCTATATCAGCATAATACGCCTCAAATAGCGGCGTAGGTTAATGGTATGGACTCCTCCTCTTCCTAGCGGCATCGCGATGTGCCAAAGTGGAAGAGTATAACAACCACTTGAAAGAAGAAGAGGAATCCGCCATGAATATTACGACAATCGGTTTAGCCCTACATATTACACCTTACCGCGTTGGTTCGACTGGCGGCAGACAAGTACGCTGATGCGCCGCTACCTCGATCTCATTCTTTCCGATCGGAAAAATCTTCTGATCCTGCTGCTACAGGCGCCATTAATCGCTGTCGTTATCGGTCTGGTATTTGACACAAAAGGCTTGCCGGCCCAGCGTGCAGCGGCGGAGAGCCAGATATTTTTTATACTCGTATTGTCTTCTATCTGGTTTGGCACGCTTAATTCGGCGCGTGAACTGGTCAAGGAATTACCCATTTATCTCCGTGAACGCTCGGTGAATCTGGGCATCATGCCCTACCTGATCAGCAAGCTCCTGCCACTGGCTGTTCTGTGTCTGATTCAATGCGCTTTGCTCATGGGGATCGTATCCCTTACGGGTTACCCGGTTGTAAAATTTTATTTAAACACGTCATCAAAAAAAGTATCTTTATTCAGTGTTTTTTGCCATGTTTGATGTCTTAAAACAGAGTCTAATCGGTCGGATGATTTAAGAGATAAAAAACGATTGGCATCTGTTGTACCTAATTTTTCAATTAAAACAACAATAGCTTGTTGAATCAATTGGGTTTCATTCATCATTGTAGATTGTTTCATTATTGTAAATCCTCAGTTAAAACAAATTCGAGTGGATTCATGGCGATAATTTTCAATGTTGTTTCTTTTTGACATTTTTTTAGCAATTTATCATCACAAGTGATAAAAACATCTGCTAAATTTTCAGCATAAGCAACGTGGGCAGCATCAGCAATACCAAAACCAAGTTGATGTAAGCAATCTGCCCGCGAGCGTATTTCTGATAAATTATTAACGGGTAGTTGCGTAAGGTGTTTAAGCTGTGTTGTTAACATTAAACGCTCTTCTATTGCACAGATAGCTTCAATTTCTTTTACATGTACGGGCGAAATAATAGACTGATAACGATTTTTCTGAATATGCTGCATAATCAAATAAAACGCTTCTGTTTCTAAACGTATTCGCAAGGCATCTTGATTGTCAAATGGACGGCAATAAGTACACACATCCAAATAGATATTTTTCATTAGCAGGACTCTTTTTTCAACAACGCATGTGTTCTTTTAAAGAGGTAATTTTAACCCATTAATCAACAGTTGTTTTTCCAATTCAGCAGTCGATGATCCACTCCTGAAGATTGAAGCTTACAATCCTCGATTCCGCAGGCTTCATCGAGGCTACTTGGTAGCTTGACTACCCGTACAGGCGGAATCCTGCATGCAAACGTTGGTCGCATTGGTGATTGCGACCTTGAAGGAAGATACCCATTGACTGGCTTTTTTAAGGTTATAGTCCAGCCAGCCCATTCCGAGTTGTTTCGCGATGCTTTTCATCACGTCCTCGGTAGTCGCCGAACTCGGAAGCCCGTAAGCTGATGCGACCTTCGCAGCATCACTACCCTTCCGGTAGTATAAGGTTAAGTATTCGTCAGCGAGTCTTATGGCATTACGTTCGGCCAATACCTTGAATTGAATATTCCATAAAGCTCCAAAACGATTGGCGAGTTCCACTACGACCGCATATGGAGGACTTGCAACTCCTGTTGCGATAGTGTTCACTGACGCAGCCAAAGATTCTCGCATCCAATTAATTAGGTCTCTCGCAAACTCCGCGCCCCGTGCTTCGTCCAAGGGAACAAGATTTAGTGCTAGCCCCGACGATTCCCAAACGGCGTTAAAGATTTTCATCTTTCCTTCCGAAGATGCGACGCTATCAAACGCTCCGCCTATCAGATTAATTTTTTCAACAAATTTATATACCTGTAGCGTTCTTTCTTCGGCTAGTGAAATAAGTTCTTGGGCGTTGGTAAATGTTGGGATGGATAATCGATAGTAAAGATAGTATTCCCAAAGCTGGCGGCAGTTTAGGCCAGGGATATAGAGTTTTTTATCGATATTGGCATTGGGCGCATTACATTGAGAAGCAACATTTCCCCCTGTCTTTGATATTTCAACTGCTTCCCCTCCTCCAGTAATTCCTGAAGCTAAACATTGACTGAGTGTTTGTGTAGCTACGCCCGCTGCTATAGTACGAGGTTGAAGAGGGGTTGTTGTATTGTATGCCGCATCCAATCTCTTTATCTCAGCATCATAGCTTTCCTTTATTTGCTTTATCGTCGCATCATAGCATTCCTTTATTTGCTTTATATTTATTTCATATACCTGCCGTAGGTCTTTTAGTTCTGATTTATAGTTCTCATCTGCTACCTTTATCTTGGCTTCATAGGCTTCTTTTGTTATTGTCTTCGCACGATAATTCATCCAGGCCTTTGATGTCTCGGATCTATAGAATGACCATGCTTTCGTATTCACATCTCGGTATATACTCCAAGCTTTTGCATTCACATCTCGGTATCCCTGCCATGCACTTACAATTGCGGCTCGATAGTTTTGGTAGTTTTCCCATGCTTGCTGTTTTGATATCGAAACGGACTCCTCCGCTTTTACCGCGTGGAATAATGAAAAAACAATTAAAAGCACAATAACAATAATCGGTAAGTGAATTCTTTTGGATACCACTGATTCAACTCCTAAGCCATGCCTCTTGCTCGGCTGCTTCTTCCTGCCAAGGCTCAAACTGTAGCCAAATGTGGAAAAACCAGACAGGTTTCAATATTATGGGTTTCGATTATGGCGGATTGCCTAACGGCGAATTCACCTTACAGTTTGATTTTCACAGCGGATTGTACTGACAATGCCAGCAGGTTTTCATACCCCGAAGATTGCTCAGCCGTAGATACACAAGGTAGTGAAATCAAGACGCATACGATC
>NZ_JBKKBJ010000051.1:0-5056 GCF_046714055.1 Methyloglobulus sp.
CCGCCGGGCACCATCGACAAGGGCACACCCCGTCCGTCAACCAACAGGCCCCTGTTGCTGCCTTTTCTCCCCGGCCGGTGGGGTCCCTGCCCACCGGTTCCAACGCCGTCGGTGCCTTGGCCATCGCGCCGCCCAGGCCTTGCCATTCCCGGGCAAGCCCCCCAGTTCGCTGTATTCCGGCAGGCCGGCCCGCCATGGCCCCTCGAACAGCCCCGCCGCCCGCCATTCCAGGAAACACTGGGGGACTGCGCTGGCGCCGCCAACGCCGCCCTTGGGGAGCGCTTCCCATGGGCGGCCCGTCCGCAACACGTACAGGATGCCTTCAAACACTTTCCGTGGGCCTTGGGGTGTCCTGCCCCCGCCTGGCTTGCGTTTATAAGCCTTGCCACAATCCCTTTGCCGTCCTGGTGTCAGCCGCTCCACGCGCACCCAAAAAGCATCGGGAACTTTCCGGCTTTGTGGTCTTTTCAACGAATGGCAACCTTTAGTAAAGCAATTGATTGCAATTCTTTCACTACTATATAGAATTTATCAAGTTATTGGCGGATAAGCTCTAAGTGATGTTACGCAGGTAACTTTAATCTTCCCGTATGCCGCGCCGAGCACCGGCGGTTTTATCGGGAATTGCCCGTTAGGGGCGCGGCAGGGAAGCCGCGCGTTGCCAAAGGAACAGGAGTCCCTTTTGGCAACCCCCGGTAAAAACACCGGAGCGCAGGAAGCAAGCGGCATCCGGGTCGCCTTTTCTTTGGCTACTTTCTTTTGGCGAAGCAAAAGAAAGTAGCTCGCCTTCGGGTGCGAGAACCCGGTTAAAAGTAGCGTCGCGGTAGCGACACATAAATCACAAAATATATAAATGAACACTAGCGCGTAACATCAGTGATTAATACAAAACCCAGCTGTACCGATATTGACGAGGCGGGGCTGATTTCCGTTAATGAGGCATTGTCGTTAATTTTTGCCGATGTCCAACACGCCAGCGGATACGAACGAATAGCAATAGAAACCGCTAGCAAGCGTATCCTTACCGAAACCATCACCGCGCCCTTTAACGTGCCTGCACATACCAACTCTGCGGTTGACGGTTATGGCATTTGCTGTGCTGGCTTATCTCAAATCAAGCTATCACAACATGGCACAACCGCACTTGAAGTCATCGGCGAAGCGTATGCGGGCGAACCCTTTACAGGAACCCTAAAATCAGGCCAGTGCGTTCGCATTATGACCGGAGCAATCATCCCCGATCAGGTCGATGCCGTTGTTATGCAGGAACATACAGAAAGGCATGACGACACTATCCTGATCGACGCTAGGCACAAGCCCGGCCAAAACATCCGCAAGGCTGGGGAAGATATTCGACTGGGGGAAACCATCTTACATCCCGGCAGAGTCTTGACTCCCGCCGATATTGGCCTGATGGCATCATTGGGGATTGCCGAGGTCAATGTTAACCGCAAGCTCAAAGTGGCGATCATCTCAACCGGTAACGAGATTCACAGCATAGGCCAACCGCTAACGCCCGGAACACTCTATGACAGCAACCGTTATCTCCTGCTCACCACGCTGGATCGGCCCGATATTGAAGCCGTCAATCTGGGTATCCACAAAGACAACCTGGAAGATTTAACAAAAACATTTCAAGAAGCCAGCGAGTACGCCGATGTCATTATCTCGACAGGCGGCGTATCGGTCGGTGCAGCCGATTACACCAAAACCGCGTTACAAACATCCGGCGCAATCCGTTTCTGGAAAATTGCCATAAAACCTGGCCGGCCTTTGGCATTTGGTAAAATCAATAACTGCGTTTTCTTCGGCTTACCCGGCAATCCAGTCGCCGTTATGGTAACTTTTTGCCAGTTCGTTTTGCCTGCCCTGGAGAAAATGCTGGGTATCAAAGACAAACCCATCGCACCCATTTTTTTAGCGCAATCGACCGAAGACTTACGCAAAAAACCGGGACGCACCGAAATCCAGCGCGGCATCATCGAACAAAATGCTAATGGGATATGGACGGTCAAGACCACAGGAAAACAAGGCTCCGGCATACTCCGCTCAATGAGCCTTGCAAACGCCTTTATTATTCTCGACCACGACCAAACTGCCGTCAAAACAGGTGGATGGGTCAAAGTCCAACCTTTTTCAGGTTTAATGTAAAGAGGGAGTTTAATCTTTATGACTCTGGGCTTGATCTGAAAACTTCAAGATGCGGGGAGTGTGATCGGCCAAAACGAAATTATGTGCTTACGGAGATTTCCCGAATCTTTCCGAAATGTTTTCGATTAACCGCTTTCCGTGAATTACAGCCATAACAAGAATCCGGTTCTCATCCACCTAATACACAACCCGATAGCTGTATACAAAGCGTTCCCTGATATTCCCATCGTCGAGTTCTGGAACCACCCTTCCTATCCATGGAAAATCCTGAATGCTTCGAGTTATCCCTAAAATCTTCGTTACGACTGCCCGGGCATAGAATTCTGAGTCCCGCCCGATATATTCTGCAATCGATTCCAAGTCTTCAACTGCTTCGGGTGACCAGACTACTTTGAAGCCCATTTGCTGAGCCGCTTTTCAACTTCCTCTTGGGAAACCACCCCTTCGCTCTCAGCCCTTTCAATACCTTTACGCAACTTCTCAATCACATAAAGATGGTACTGGATATCTTCGAATGTGCAGTCATCAGGCAACTTTTGAAGCAACGACTGAATCTCATCTTTTGCAGTATTCACTATAACCTCCAACATTTCTGTATGAATCTAACCTAAAGCAATCCGGGCGCGGGTCGAGAAAACGTAAAAATGAGCAAAGTAAAGTGCGCATCGCGTACCATTAAACATCGGAAGGTACGCTACCTGACTACGGCACTTTTATTTGATAACGCCACATGCCATTCGCGCACCGCCGCCGCCAAGGGGTGCAGGTTGATCCGCGTGATTGTCCCCACCCACATGCACCATCAGCGAACGGCCTGCGATATCTGTCGCCTTAAGACGAGGGGCAAGCACCGGCTGACTGGCGTTACCTTTTGCGTCCACAAAGAGTGCGGGCAAATCGCCCAGGTGGCCTTCACCCCAAGGGGTGCCGTGGAGTTTTGTGTCGAGCGGGTCGTAATGGCCACCCGCGGCAAGCGCAGGGGTCATTTTCCCATCTTTCTCCTTTGCGTCACAACTCGGGCTCTGGTGTAAATGAAACCCATGCGTTCCAGGCGGGAGTCCTTTCAGTGCAGGGGTAAACACCATGCCGTACTTTGATTCGGAGATTGATACCTGCCCAACACTGGAGCCAACGCCATTTGCATCGACCATGGACAATTGCACCATTGTGCCAGCCATTGCACTGCCAGCACACAGTATGGTGGAGAGTGACATGAGTTTCAGTTTCATAATGGTTCCTTTTGTAGTGAAGTAAGAATTGGGCTAAATGATAATTATAAAGCAAGGGCAGATTAGACGCGCAAACCATTTAACCATTTAACCATTTAACCTTCGTACTAGGTAAGGATTTACCGCGCGCGACCTCCAGGGCAGATTCAAGCCCAACCCTATTGCGCGACTAACCCTCCCTACAATTTATCCGCCGTACGGACGTAAAGCAATCCGGGCGTGGGCCGAGAAAACTTAAAAATGAGAAAGCCAGTGTAGGATGATCTGAACAAAGGGAAGCGCATCGTTCGCGAGTGATGGGCTGCACGTTGTTTAGCCCATCCTACGGCCCTTGCTTTGGTCGCCGGGACCCATCAGGGCGTTCGACGGCAAGCTCGGATCGAGGGCCTTACGTGCGCTTTCAATACCCGCGACGGGCAGCGTGTCGGCTTCGATCAACCCGAGTTGAACGAGCACGGACGCTTGGTCCCAGTAAATGTGCTCGTGCGCCAACTTGCCCTCACGGAATTTGACAATGGCGACCAGCGGCACCTCCACTCGCCTTCCCGTAGGAGCAAGGCCCGGCAGCATCCAGTCCATGCGGATGGTATGAGTGAACTTGAACACCATTTCATCCACGAGTTGATTGTTGCCAATGATTCGCGAGATTGAAGTCATTTCCGTATCCGGAGGCATCTGAGGAATGAAACGCCTGGAATAAAACTCTCGCAACTCGTCCCGCCCCACGCCCCCGGTGAGCACAGGGATATGGTTCACGTAGGCGTCCTCGACCATGGTGGCGAGGGTGTCCTCGGTGTTGTGGGTGGCGAACTCGTGTCGCACATGTTCCTCCCAGAGTTGGCTCAGATATTCTTGGGCAGCGGTGAGGCCGCTGCCTGACTTTGGGTTCTCTGGTTCGTTCATGATTTGCTCCTTTATCAGTATTGGGCGGATTACGACTGCATGGAAGCAGGAGGTAGGGCAACGCATGGAGCGGTTGCCGAGACGTACAACCCCCTCAATCCATTTATGTAAAGATTTGCCGCGCGTCGTAATCCGCCATATCAATGAACACCGCAGTTGGCGGATTACGTCGCGCCCATAGAACAATCAAAACGGATATATCCGTATATTTGCGCGACTAATCCGCCTACATTTTATCCGACTTACGGCCTTAGGTAAGGATTTACCGTGCGCGACCTCCAGGGCAGATTCAAGCCCAACCCTATTGCGCGGCTAACCCTCCCTACAATTTATCCGCCGTACGGCCGTATAAAACAAAACCACATTATAACCGCGCTCCGATTGAGAGCCATGTTAGGCATTTAACTTTACTCTGACCCCAGTTATTTTCAGGATCTGACCTTGATGCATAGTGAGGTACATCGTATCAGGTTGAGATTTTACCCTTGCCACGACCATCGAAAAACATATGTGGTATAAAGCTCCGGAAACACGACATCGAATGAGAAACGCTGTGTAGCGTAGGATGATTCCAGTAATATCTCTTCCTGCGCGACACGTTTTAATATTTTCATGTTGCGAACAGGGTGGTCAGCCTCAAAAACTAGAAGGGAGTCGCTATTTTTGCGAAAGCTTGTTTTGGGCATCCCAGCCCAAGCAAGCGGCAAAAACTTAACGCGACCGCCAATGCCTGCGGCTGCCCCAGCCGTCCTGCTTCCCTCGTTTTATACCCA
>NZ_JBKKBJ010000052.1:0-15536 GCF_046714055.1 Methyloglobulus sp.
TGACCAGATCGTTGATGTGTGTTGCCACGCATGGAACCAGTTCGCCAGCCAACCCGACACCATCCGAAATCTTTGCTCCCGTAAATGGGCTTTATTAATATGATAATCTATTGGGATTGGTATAACATGACTACACCAAAACCGTCAGCAACAGCTGGAATCGATTCAGCATTCTGGAACATTTCTGTTGAAAGTCAGTTGCAAAGACTACAAACATCAGCGCAAGGCTTGAGCGATCAAGAGGTTGGTGAGCGCATAAAGCGCTATGGAGCTAACCGGTTAAACAACAAGAAACAAACAGGGCCAGTACGCCTGTTTTTATCTCAGTTCAAAAGCTCCATTATGCTGATTTTGTTGTTTGCCACGGGATTAGCGTTTTTCCTGCATGATAAAGTCGATGCCATGATTATTTTGGCTATCATTTTAATCAGCGGTATCCTGGGGTTTTGGCAGGAAAAAGGTGCGGCCGATGCCGTGCAGAAATTACTGGCTCTGGTACAAATCAAGGTAACGGTTCTGCGTAGTAATACCCAATCAGAAATTGCAGTTGATGAGTTGGTTCCGGGTGATATCGCCGTTTTAAAAGGAGGAGACATTATTCCTGCTGATTGCCTTTTACTGCAGGCCGACCATCTTTTTATCGATGAAGCCACGCTGACCGGCGAAAGTTATCCGGTTGAAAAATCACCGGGAATTATTGCCGCCGATGCGCGGATTAGCCAACGTACCAATGCATTATGGATGGGAACTCATGTGCAAAGTGGTGAAGCAAAAGCGTTAGTCGTGGCTACTGGACAAAATACCGAATTCGGCAAACTGTCTGGTCGCCTTAAGCTCAAAGCGCCTGAAACGGATTTTGAACGCGGCATCAGACGCTTTGGCTATATGCTGATGGAAGTCACATTAATCCTGGTCATCATGATTTTCGCTGTGAATGTCTATCTGCATAAACCGGTGATGGATTCTTTTCTGTTTGCGCTGGCGCTGGCTGTGGGACTGACACCGCAATTATTGCCTGCGGTGATCAGTGTCAATCTGGCGCATGGCGCCAAACGGATGGCCGAAGAAAAAGTCATTGTCAAACAGCTGGCTTCCATCGAGAACTTCGGTAGCATGAACGTCTTGTGCTCCGACAAAACGGGTACCTTGACCGAAGGTAAGGTGCAATTAAAGGAAGCCATGGATTCAAATGGCAATCCTAGCGACAAAGTATCGCGTTTTGCGTATCTGAATGCCATTTACGAGACCGGTTTCAATAATCCAATCGATGAAGCAATCCGAAATTTTCGTGCATTCGATATTAAAGATTGCCGCAAATTAGCCGAACTTCCGTATGATTTTTATCGTAAGCGCTTGAGTATGCTAATTTCCGTTTCAGGTACAAGCGTTCTCATTACCAAAGGCGCATTAACTAATGTTTTGGCCGCATGCACTCACGTCGAAAATGGCGACGGTACGCTGACGGCTATCGATGAGGTTCGTGAGTCTATTCAACAAAGCTATGAAGCATTTAGCACTCAGGGCCTCCGCACTTTGGGCGTTGCTTATAAGCTGATGGATGATAAAAAAGACCTGGGTAAAGACGATGAAACGGAACTGCGGTTTTTGGGTTTTATCACGCTTTTCGATCCACCCAAGGCCAACTGCGCCGAAACCGTCGAGCAACTGAGGCAACTGGGTGTCACCCTTAAAATCATCACCGGCGATAACCGTTTGGTTGCCGAAACCGTCAGTCATCAATTGGGGTTGTCGGGCTCCAAAATCCTGACCGGCCCAGAAATAGCGCAAATGAGCGGAAGCGCCCTAATGAACCAAGTGGCTGAGGTTAATGTCTTCGCCGAAGTTGAGCCTAACCAGAAAGAACGCATTATCATCGCGCTGAAAAAAGCCGGTTTTGTAGTCGGTTATATGGGCGACGGCATCAACGATGTTTCCGCTTTGCATGCCGCCGATGTCGGTATTTCGGTCGATAGCGCAGCCGATGTCGCCAAGGAAACAGCTCAAATCATCCTCTTGGAAAAAAATCTGGACGTTCTCGTGAAAGGTGTCAAAGAAGGGCGTGTAACCTTTGCCAACACCCTTAAATATGTGTTTATGGCGACCAGCGCTAATTTCGGCAACATGTTCAGCATGGCCGGTGCATCGTTGTTTTTGCCTTTTCTGCCATTATTGCCCAAGCAAATCCTAATGACTAATCTGTTGACTGATTTCCCCGAAATGACTATTGCAACCGATAATGTGGATGCTGAAATGGTTAGCCAACCAAGACGCTGGGATATTCAATTTATTCGAAAATTTATGCTTACCTTCGGCATCGTCAGTTCGGTATTTGATTACCTAACCTTCGGGTTGCTCTTGTGGTTACAAGTGCCCGTCGAACAATTTCGCACCGGCTGGTTCCTGGAATCGGTGATTTCGGCGGCACTGATCGTTTTTGTTGTTCGCAGTAATAAATCTATTTTCAAAAGCCGCCCCAGCAAATATCTGGTGATGGCCACATTAGCTATTGTTGCTTTGACTGTGGCTTTGCCTTATATGCCGTTTGCCTCGCTAATCGGATTTCAGCCACTTCCGCTGAATGTGCAGGGTTTATTAGGTGTCATTGTCGTTCTTTATATCGTTACCGCTGAAATGGCAAAGCGCCTATTTTATCGTTTTGTAAGATTTTAATTTGGCTTGAAGTTGGTCATGAAACGATTGTTCCATATCAGTTGGGTCTCCTTGTTGGCAATCGTTGTGTCACTTTTTATCTGGTTAACTGTTTAGTCCCACTATTAAGTGGGACTAAACAGTTAAGGCCTCTGTCGGTTAACTCACTGGACTACTTAATTTGGAAGTTCTCGAAAACGACACAGGCCGAGTCTGGCAATATTGAATACCAGGGCGCCCAAATCCATTTTGTTGCTTACGGCCAAGGTGAACCTGTGTTGCTATTACATGGGGGACTGAGCAACAAACAGCTGGTTTTCCCAGATACCTTGGCTGGTCGCCACTGGGCGACGGGTCGTACTGATAGATATCCGTGGTCATGGCGATTCAACAGCTGGCAACACTAAACTAAGCTACCAAATCTTTGCCGAAGACACCCTGCAAGTGCTTGATCGGTTGGGTATCCAGCGTACCGACATTGTCGGTTGGAGCGACGGTGGTATCATTGCATTATTGCTGGGTCTGGAAGCGCCGCAACGGGTAAGGCGAATTGTTGCTATCAGCGCTAATTTTCAACCTTCCGGCTTGATTCCTGAAGTCCATTGGGTTCAGGATAAGACGCTTAACCTGCTACCCAATAAATTTACCGATTGGCTGCGTAGTCGGTGGTCGGGGGCAGGTGATAGACACGTTGTCTTGGAAGCAGAGATTAAAGGATTGTGGCGGACAGCACCGCAGCTCGCCCATTCCGATTTAAATGACATTACAGCGCCAACGATTGTGATTGCAGGTGAAAACGACATTATCGCCTTATCACATTCTCGTGAATTGGCGCAGACACTGGCGAACGGCAAGCTGGAAATTGTACCGGGTGCAGGACACGCAGCCCCTATTACCCATGCCCGACAGATCAACCAACTCATTGCTTCGTTTTTAGGCATAGGGCTACCGAAGTAATACGGCCTAATTGTCATTAAGGTAGATCATCTCATGAAAATAAAGAAACCCCTGCTAATTTGCCTTTTGTTAAGCGTAACAGTGATTGGCATCTGGTTGGTAAGCCGTATGCACCCACCTATCTTCCAGGAAACGATTGACACTGAAGACCTAAACGATATAACGGTTGCCGAACCGATGTGGGGTTCTCAGGGCTTGACACTGGGTTTTGTCGATACCCAAAAATATCCGGCCAGCAAACTAGCGCAGCGCTTGGCAGCAACCGGGGTTACCGCAGCCGTTGTCGATATTAGGCAGGTTTTCGGTGAATTTGATTCTGATGCCGATATATGTCTGGATCACAACTTCATTGCTACCACTGTCAACGCTTTGACAAAACAATTGACGATGCCAACAGGAAAACGGTTGATTATTGCCGGCATAGGTGATGGTGCGCTGATACCGTTTATCAATGCCCAATCCACGTCGGGAAATGCTGCCACTAACCTTTCTGTCGGGTTTTCGGTCAAGTTGCCTACCGATTTCTCTTTATGTCCGCCATTATCCATCCATAATCAGGATCAGCACCTTAACCTGGTTTCGTCCTCTGGCCTGATAAGCAACTGGCGTTCGGTATGGACAGATCAACCGGAAGACAAGACGGCCATCTTCATTAAGACATTGGGAAAGGTCGATACCCGTATTGCCGCTTACTATACACCGCTCGATACATTAATGGTTGATGAGTTAAATAGCATCTTAGGTAAAACTGCTCAATTTGTCCAGCCCATGCCGGTTGTCGAAGTGCCGGTTGCCAAACCCGGCGCTAACGTTACGCTTTTTTATTCCGGCGATGGTGGCTGGCGTGACCTGGACAGAACCGTGGCCGGGGAAATGGCTGCCCTGAATTATCCAGTGGTCGGTGTAGACGTGTTGCGTTATTTCTGGGAACACAAAACACCGGAGCAGGCGGCAGCCGATTTGGCTGCAACGATGGCTTATTACCGTAAAAATTGGGGGTCAAAGTCCTTTGTACTGGCTGGCTATTCATTCGGTGCCGACATCTTGCCAGCCATTTACAATCGCCTGCCCACACAAGATAAAGACAGTGTTGCACTATTGGTGCTGATAGCACTGGCGAAGAGTGCCGATTTTGAAATCCATGTCTCAGGCTGGCTCGGACAAAGCGCGGGCGAACAGCCCTTAGTCCCAGAATTGGTGCAGATACCTACAGCCAAGATTTTATGTATCTACGGAATAGAAGAAAAAGCCGAAACAGCTTGTACGGGTTTGCTAAATAGCGAGGCTAAAATATTGGAACTGCCGGGCGGACACCATTTCGACCAGGATTATCCAAAACTGACGCGGCAAATTTTGGATGTTTATCGTCAGCTCGGCATTAATTAACTTGAATTTTCCCTATAACACTTCAATGACCAGCCCATGACCCGCGAAACACTAAGCCGATTGACCCAAAAAATCGCACACTTGTTACCGGTGATCCTATTTGCCTGTGCGCTTTACATCGTCCATAACGAACTCAATGTACACGACTTGAGCGACATCCTGTCATCGTTACAAACAATGCCGATGCGGATTATATTCGCCGCGTTTGTACTGATGGTGATCAATTATCTGGTACTGGCGGGTTATGACTGGCTGGCCTTACGTTTCACCGGACATACGCAAATACCGTTGCCGAAAATGATCGCGGCCGCATTGTTAAGTTATGCGATCAGCAATAACACTGGTCATGCCTGGGCCGCTGGCGGCTCGATCCGTTACCGGTTCTATTCAAAATGGGGTGTTCCAGGCTGGGATATTATAAAAATTTCATTGTTCCAAACCATCACCTATCTATTAGGCGCACTGAGCTTGGGGTTGGTAGGTAGTTTGTTACTGCCACACTATTTATCAAGCACCGTCCAGGAGCCGCAAGCCATCCGTTGGGTCAGCCTAATTTGTGCCGCTGCCTTGCTGGCCTATTGGGGAGCGGTATGTTTTTGGCGTAAGCCAATATTGATCAAAGGCTTCGAATTAGTTTTGCCTTCGCCGACCATGGCCTTCTGGCAAACGCTAGTGTCCAGTATCGACGTTGTCCTGTCGTCGCTGGTACTGTGGGTACTATTGCTTGGCAAAGTGGATATTGGTTTTGGTGCGTTCGTGGTGGTTTTTGTGGTGGCGCAGGTCGTGGGTGTCATTAGCCAGGTGCCAGGCGGTATCGGTGTGTTTGAAAGCGCTTTTCTGTGGCTGATGTCGGATATCGAAGCAACTGATCAGCATTTGATTTTGATTGGCGCTTTGCTTTTGTACCGGGTAATTTACTATTTCGTGCCGTTACTGTTGGCCGGTGCCAGCCTGATGTGCTACGAAATTTATAGTCGCCGGGAGTTGTTAATCGCAAGCAGCAGTGCTGTGCGACCCGTTCTTTCGGCTATCGTGCCACAACTGTACTCGATCATACTGCTTTTCTCAGGTGCCATGCTGTTAGTTTCAGGCGCTACTCCAGCTAATCCAGAGGCTATGAGTTGGCTGCAAAATTGGACTGCTTTGCCCATTATCGAGTTTTCTCACCTTCTAGGAAGCCTGATCGGACTGATCTTATTGTTTTTTGCGCGGGGCTTACGCTTAAAAATTGATGCGGCCTGGTACGGCAGTGTACTGTTTCTGGCGTTAGGTATAGCCGTTTCTCTGCTTAAGGGATTCGATTGGCAAGAAGCGCTTGTGCTGTCGATAATGTTGCTTTTACTGCTGCCGACCAAAGCTTGTTTTCAGCGTTCTTCATCCTTGTTGCACATGCCCTTCTCCCGGCAGTGGATAGGCATGATTGTTATCGTACTGATGGCTTCTACCTGGCTGGGGTTTTTTGCCTACCGGGAGGTGGAATATTCTCATGAATTGTGGTGGCAATTTTCTTTTGAGAGGGATGCCCCCCGATTCCTACGTGCCTTGCTGTTAACTTCCGTTCTGACGGTTGCTTTTGTTTTATTTAGACTATTCAGTATTGCCGCACCCAAATCGCTAGCAAAGCCATCGGCTCAAGAACTCGATGAAGTAACGAAAATTATTATCAATTTAGATGACACAAGGGGTTATCTAGCGCTATTGGGCGACAAGTATTTATGCTGGAGCGATGACCGAAGCGCCTTTATTATGTTCGATGTGGCCTCTAAATTTTGGATAGCGATGGGCGACCCCGTAGGCAATCAAAATGCTTTCGATAATCTTATTTGGTCGCTCCGTGAACAAGCTGACAAAAATGGGGCTAAAGCCGTTTTTTATCAAGCCAGCGAAGCATTTTTGCCCTACTACCTCGATTTAGGGCTGACCTTTTATAAACTGGGGGAAGAGGCCAAGGTCAACCTATCGACCTTCACCCTGCAAGGCAAAAAGCGCGATTCTCAGCGCGGTGCCCGTAACCGGTTTACCAAACAGGGTTTCAGTTTTGGTATCTTGACAGGCATCCAAGTCGAGCAATCGCTACCGGAACTACGTCAAATATCAAATCGCTGGTTAATGGGCAAAAATACCCATGAAAAAGGCTTTTCGCTCGGTTTTTTTGACGAAACCTATCTGCGGCGAACTGACATTGCCGTAGTGCGTGACCAAAACGCCAAAATGGTGGCGTTTGCCAATCTCTGGCAAACCGTCAACAAGCAAGAATTGTCCATTGATTTGATGCGTTACGACCCTGATATTCCCGGGGGTGTCATGGAATTTCTGTTCGTCGAGCTGATGCTTTGGGGACAACAGCAGAATTACCACTGGTTTTCGCTGGGCATGGCACCACTCTCAGGCTTGGAACGCCGTCCCCTCGCGCCGCTTTGGCACAAAATCGGCACGATCATTTTTGATCGGGGCGATGAGTTTTACAATTTCGAAGGCTTATACAACTATAAGGCGAAATTCGATCCCGTTTGGGAACCTCGATATCTGGCAGCAACTACCGGTTTTTCCGTGCCTTTTATCCTGATGACGATTACCCGTTTGATTTCCGGAAGCTGGAAAGGCATATTTGCAAGATAGGAATTTAAGGATTCAAAAATAAGTCGTGTAGTTTTAGCTAAAACGCTGGACGAAACGGAAAAACTCGTCGCCAATATGAATCGTAACTGGAGCCATTGCCGAATAATATGAATTCGGCAGTGGCTAACACTCGAACAATGGTGCAACAATTTACACGTAGAATTAAACCAGTCCTGGTCTCAACCGAAAAGACCATGTACACCGACAACTAAGCCTTATGATACAAATTACTCTTGCAAAATGCTTATGAATTTTGCCCAAATAGCTACTAAGAGAACTCTATGCGGAATCTAAACCTTATACCCACAGTCATTATTACGACGCTGGCAATTTCTTTTGTCCTGTTTGTTGTCATTCATTTCGTATTTCTCGATCTGTTTGTTGATTTATGGTGGTTTCAATCCATAAAACTTGAGCATTATTTTTGGCTGAGACTACTGTACAAGTTTTTTCTGTCCAGCGGAATTACTTTATTCTTGTTCACGATTTTCTTTGTCCATTTCTGGATTGCCTCCCGTTATCATGGCTTAAATTCGCAGGAAGAAGTATCCAGTACGTTTGATAATAATATTCAGCTTCAGAATTTTTCAGAGAAATTTCTATTTAGGTCGGCCAAAATATATGCACCAATTTCACTGCTGCTGGCGATCTTCATGGCTATCCCTTTCTATGACCAATGGGAGACTGCGTTACTTTACATTTTTGGTGGTTCCACAGGAACAACGGAATCTGTTTATGGCCAAGACATCAATTTTTATCTGTTATCTTTGCCTATCTATAGGCTCATCCAGCCACAACTGTTATGCACTGCTGTATTGACTTTATTAATAATTGGAGTCTTGTACAGGCTGAACCACACCTTCGTACCCAAGCAAAACAACAAGTTTCATCCAGGGGCAAAAATACACGTAGGTATTTTGATTGGCTTTGTCGTGCTATTTGTCATTTGGGGCTTTATGTTAAAGCGGTTTGCATTGTTGTATACCGATTCCCATGAGCCCATTTTTTTCGGGCCCGGCACTATTGAAATCCGTTACCAATTGCCGTTGATCTGGTTGGGGATTCTCTCATTCCTTGCGCTGGCGGCAACATCTGTGATGTACATTTTTTCAGATATGCACCGGAATAAAACGCCTTTTTTGATCGCGCTGGTGGCATTTCTGGTTTTTTGGGGATTGCCAACAGTTGATTTTATCCCCGATTTTATTGAGAAATACATCGTTAATCCAAATCCAGTTGAAACAGAAAGGCCATTTGTGCAGCATAACATCGATGCAACATGGGATGCTTATGACTTAAAAAATATCAAAACCATTGATATGCAGGTCAATCTAAATGCTGCCGAAGATATAGCCACTTGGAACAGCCAAAAACGTTTTGAAAACATTCCAGTATGGGACAGGGAAAACTTAATCAGCAGTTATAAACAATTGCAGGAAATTAGGCCGTACTATCAGTTCATGAATGTGGATGAGGATCGTTACTTCCTCTTTGACCACACACGGCAAGTCAATCTCGCCGCAAGAGAGATTAACACCGGCAAGTTACCTGACGAAGCGCAGAATTGGGAGAACATCCATTTGCGTTATACCCACGGCTATGGTGCGGTGATGACTTCCGCAGCCCAGGATGCCGATAAGCCCTTGGTCTGGTATTTGCGTGATCTGAACATGAGTTCTTCGGTTGGTCTGAATGTTAAGTATCCTGATATTTATTATGGCGAAGGACAATATGAATACGCCATTGTCCCGAATAAGATAAAAGTTGTAGATATTTCTGGAAGTAACTTAAGCTCTGACCCTGGCATGTCTCAAGACTACCACGGCGAAGGCGGGGTTCAGATCAATTCCTTGTTCAGAAAGGCACTGTTGTCTATCTATCTGAAAGAAAAAAACATATTCTTTTCACCAAATATAACAGACGACAGTAAAATCAAGATTTACCGCAATATTGTTGAGCGCATCAGCAAGGTAACTCCCTTTTTGCACCTAGATAATGACCCCTATCTGGTCATCGGCAAGGACAGGTTTTACTGGATTCAGGATGCTTATACCTTATCGGACAAATATCCGGTCTCCAAACCTGAAGAGCTCGATTTTGGAAAAGATAAACAACGTTTTAATTACATTCGCAATTCGGTAAAGGTCGTCATCGATGCTTATGATGGTGATGTGGATTATTACATTTCAGACCCGTCCGATGACATTATCCACGCCTACGATAACGCTTATCCTGGCCTGTTTAAAAATCTAAAAGAAATGCCGGAAGAGTTGCGACAACATTTGCGCTATCCGCGTGATCTTTATTTTGTGCAAATGAAAGTCTTTGCCAAATACCATCAGCAAACTCCCGAAGCGTTCTACGAGCAAGGCGAGACTTGGCAATTTGTCAACATGAGCGATAATCCTGTCATGCCTTATTACCAAACTATGGATTTCGGTAATTGCAATAATCGAGAAGAATTCGTCATGATTAACCCCATGACACCGGTCAACCGCGATAACCTGAGCATGATTGGTATGGCGGGGGTGATGGATAATGTCAAATGCGGGCTGGATTACAAGCCAGGCATTACCGTCTATAAATTCGCTAAAGAAGTAGAGGTTAATGGTCCTGCGCAGGTGGAAGCGTTAATCAACGAAGATCCGGCAATATCGGCGGATTTTACCCTGTGGGGAAAAGCGGGTTCTACCGTTGAGATGGGACGGATGATTATACTGCCAATGGGGAATACTATCTTATACGTACAGCCCATTTACCTGACCTCAACCCAAACCAAAATTCCTGAGTTGAGCAGGATCGTCGTTGCCATAGGCGACCGCGTAGTTATGGATACGACGTTAAGGTCGGCTTTAAACAGGTTGAAACAGTTTTACCTCAAAGAGGCTGCTGAGATAACACAGACAGGTGCACCCAAAGCGATTGTGCCGGATGGAAATTGAACGAAATAACCTTGCCAGTTGGATGTCATAAATCGACGGTCATTTGACCCAGTAGCATTCTGCCGGTTTGTTCACTTTCCGGCTTCTGGTTTAGTAAAGTCGTCAGATTCTCCATCTTTGCGCCTCGCTTTCTTTCGTGCCTACGCATCAAGCATATCGTTACCTCTATGGCCTGCAAGGCTCAATACCAGGCTCGTGGCTAGCGATTACCTGGGCGGGATTCACACCCGCTAGTTTATACAGCATTGCCAGGCCGCAACGGGCTTACAACCACATAGTAGTTGACTAAATTACTCAGGTATTCTATAGTAAATACAGGACTAAATTAGTCCTGTATTTATGTGTATAAAAACTTGGTGAATAGTGATGGCGATTACATTGACGGAAAATGCTGCGAAAAAAATTCAGGCACGGCTTGTGAAGAACGGCAAAGAGGGGATGGGCTTGCGCGTGGGCGTAAAAAAAGTCGGCTGTTCCGGCTTTGCATACACATTCGACTATGCGGACGAAGTGCGTGCTGGCGACCAAGTGTTCGAGTCGCATGATGTAATGCTAATGGTTGATGCGGTCAGTCTGCCATTTCTCGACGGTTCACACATTGACTTCGTCAAGAAAGGATTCAGCGAGACCTTAAAGTTCGACAATCCCAATGCCGAGAGTGAGTGTGGCTGTGGTGAGAGCTTCAACCTGAAAAAATAACTGACACTTCGCCATGAATGGTCACTGAGTGGCCACTGGGGACGCGCAGAAATATTGCTTAGATCGGATTTTTTGGTTTTTCAAAGAGGTTCAAAAGCATATTTCTGGCTTGGAAAACATTGAGGTAATTATAATGAGTGCGGTACTGCAAAATCTGGTTAATCAGCCCTACAAGCATGGGTTCGTCACCGACATCGAATCGGAGGTCGCGCCGAAGGGTCTCAATGAAGACATTATTCGGATGATTTCGAGGAAGAAAAAAGAGCCCGAGTGGCTGCTCGAATTTCGCCTCAAGTCCTACCGGTCATGGCTCAAGATGACAGATCCAGAGTGGCAAAGCTGTCACCATCCGAAGATCGATTTCCAAGCGATTAGCTATTACGCCGCGCCCAAGTTGAAAGCGAAGTTAAATAGCATGGATGAGGTCGATCCTGAATTGTTGCGTACCTTCGAGAAGCTTGGTGTACCGCTACATGAGCGCATGGCACTGGCGGGCGTTGCGGTCGATGTGATTTTTGACAGTGTTTCAGTAGCGACTACCTACAAACACAAGCTGGCCGAAGTCGGCGTCATTTTTTGCTCAATGTCGGAAGCGGTGCTGGAGCATCCAGAACTGGTGAAGAAGTATCTTGGCACCGTGGTCCCAACCGGCGATAACTTTTACGCCGCACTCAACTCGGCGGTATTTACCGACGGCTCGTTTTGCTTTATTCCCAGGGGCGTCAAGTGCCCAATGGATTTGTCGACCTATTTCCGCATCAACACCGAGGAGTCAGGGCAATTCGAGCGCACGCTGATCATCGCCGAGGAAGGGGCGTCAGTGTCCTACCTGGAAGGTTGTACCGCGCCGGCGTTCAGCACCAATCAGCTGCATGCGGCGGTGGTTGAACTGGTCGCCCTCGATAATGCCGATATCAAGTATTCAACGGTGCAGAACTGGTATGCAGGTGACGAAAACGGCGTGGGTGGTATTTACAATTTCGTGACCAAACGCGGCTTGGCTAAAGGCGTCAATGCTCGTATTTCGTGGACTCAGGTCGAGACCGGCGCGGCGATTACCTGGAAGTATCCTTCTGTGATATTGCTGGGCGACAACTCGGTCGGTGAATTTTATTCGGTTGCAGTCACCAACAACTATCAGCAAGCCGACACCGGCACCAAAATGATTCATATCGGCAAAAATACGCGTAGTACGATAGTCAGCAAAGGTATTTCCGCAGGTAAGTCGAACAACAGCTACCGTGGGTTGGTCAAAGTTGCGGCCAACGCTACTGGTGCGCGCAATTACTCACAGTGCGACTCGATGCTGATTGGCGAAGAGTGCGGCGCCAATACCTTCCCTTATATCCAGGTACTCAACAACAACGCCCAGGTTGAGCACGAAGCGTCAACCTCGAAGATCGGTGAAGACCAGATGTTCTACTTTGCTCAGCGCGGTGTCGATGCCGAGGCAGCGGTGTCGATGATCATCAATGGCTTCTGCAAAGACGTATTTAAACAATTACCCCTGGAGTTTGCGGTCGAGGCGACCAATCTCCTGAGTTTCAAACTCGAAGGAAGTGTCGGATGATTTACCAAGACAGTAAAGTATTATTGGAAGTGCGCGGACTATGCGCAACCGTGAATGGTATCAAAATACTAAAAGACCTTGACTTCACGGTCAGGGGCGGCGAAATACACGCCATCATGGGTCAAAATGGTTCGGGCAAGAGCACTTTCGCCAAGGTACTCGCAGGGCACCCTGCTTATGAAGTTACGAGCGGCACCGTGCTGCTCGAAGGCCAGAACCTGTTAGCGCTGAAACCCGAAGAGCGTGCGCTAGCCGGTTTTTTTATGGCCTTTCAGTATCCGATCGAGGTGCCCGGCGTCGGCAACAGCCAGTTCCTGCGCCTTGTTTACAACACGCTCCAAAAACAACGCGGCAACGAAGAGCTTGACCCGCTTGAGTTTGACGACTTCGTGCGCGAAAAGATGAAGTTGTTAGAAATGAGTTCCGATTTTCTCGACCGTAGCGTCAACGAAGGGTTCTCCGGCGGTGAGAAGAAGCGCAACGAAATATTGCAGATGGCACTACTCGAGCCACGTCTGGCGATCCTTGATGAGACCGATTCCGGCCTGGACATCGACGCACTCAGAATCGTTGCCCACGGCGTCAACCAGCTCACCACCAAAGACAATGCGATGGTGATGGTGACGCACTATCAGCGTCTGCTGAACTATATCGTGCCCGATTACGTGCACGTGATGGACGCAGGCCGCATCATCAAGACCGGCGGTAAGGCGCTAGCACTTGAGCTTGAGACGCGCGGCTACGACTGGGTCAGCGCCGAGCATAAGGCCGCTGCGAGTGTAACCGCATGAGCGAAACCACTGCACCGACTCGGGCAATTGCTGGAAATTATCTTGAAAGCCTGTTGGCAAGACAGCCGCAATTGGCGGCTACCCCGTTGGCGTGGCTTAACGCACTACGTGAAGAGGCAGTCAAGTGCGTCAGCACGCTGACGCTGCCCACCACGCGTGACGAGGAGTGGCGCTTCACCGACATTTCTCTACTTACCAACATGTCGTTTGCTCCGGCACTCAGTGTAACTTGTCTGGAAGCAGTCGATGTCGCTCACTTTTATATTGAAGAAGCGACCACCCGACTGGTGTTTGTTGATGGGTTCTATGCACCGCAGTGGTCCAGTGCGAGCACAGACAGCGGCGTGGTGGTGTCCAACCTGTCGGCAGCGATTGCTACACACGCAACGGCAATCGAGCCGCATCTCGGCCATTACGCCATAGTCAACAACAATGTATTCGCTGCGCAAAACACTGCCTTTCTGCACGACGCTGCGGTGGTTATCGTCCCGCGTGGCGTAGCGGTGGCAGCGCCAGTCCATTTGCTGTTTATTGCCACGCAAAAAGAGCTTGTCAGCACCCCGCGTTGCTTGGTGGTTGCCGAGGCTGGTAGCACAGTGACAGTGATCGAGGATTATGTCGTGCTGTACCAACCGCATTCACAAGAAGAAGCCCATTTTACCAACGCTGTTACCGAAGTCGTGCTGGCGGACAATGCGCATGTGACTCACATCCGGGTTCAGCGCGAAGGCAGTAAAGCGTTTCATATTGCTAACTGCGCGGTGTCACTCGGGCACGCCAGCAACTATCAGTCGGTGAGTGTCGCGCTGGGTGCGCGTATTTCACGCTATAACCTGCATGTGCTGCAAACGGCCGAGGGCAGCAACTGCACTCTCGACGGACTGACGCTGATCTCTGGGCGACAACTGGCCGACACCCATACCTGTATCGACCACGCCAAGCCACACGGCATCAGCCGCCAGTTGCACAAATGCATCGTCGGCGGCAGTGCGCATGCAGTGTTTAACGGCAAGGTTATGGTGCGCGAAGGTGCACAGCGTACCGACGCAAAACAGTCCAACCGCAACCTGCTGTTGACCGCCAAGGCGCGCATCGATACCAAGCCGCAACTGGAGATTTTTGCTTCCGACGTCAAGTGCACGCATGGGGCGACTATTGGCCAGCTCGACAGAGAGGGGGTGTTTTATCTGCAAAGCCGCGGGCTAACCGAGGCGGCGGCTCGTAACCTGCTAACCTATGCATTCGGCGCCGAGGTCATCGACCGCATCCCCATCGCATCGCTCAAGCACCAACTCGAGCAAACAGTGCTCGAACAAACGACAAGCCTGCCATGACCACTATTCAGACTGCACGCAAAGCACAAGCGATGCCCGTACTCGATATCGAGCGGATTCGCGCCGATTTCCCGATCCTCAAGTTTCAGGTCAACGGTAAGCCGCTGGTATATCTCGACAACGCTGCGTCTAGTCAGATGCCTCAGCAGGTGATCGATCGCCTGGTGCGTTATCAGTCCACGCAGCACGCTAATATCAATCGTGCAGTGCACACACTATCGGAGATTGCGACCAACGAATTCGAGGAAGCGCGTCGCAAGTTGCAGCATTTCATCCATGCGCGTGAAGAACGCGAAGTGATCTTTACCAGCGGCACCACCGATGCCATCAATCTGGTGATGCACGGCTACGGTCGCAAGTTCATCGGGCGCGACGACGAAATTATCCTGACCACGCTCGAGCACCATTCGAACATCGTGCCGTGGCAGATGCTGGCCGAAGAAAAAGGCGCGACGATTCGTGTGGTGCCGATCAACGATGCTGGTGAACTGCTAATCGATGATTATGAAAAGCTGTTCAACAAACGCACCAAATTCGTCGGTGTGATGCATGTTTCCAACGCGCTGGGCACGATCAATCCGATCAAGCA
>NZ_JBKKBJ010000053.1:0-6854 GCF_046714055.1 Methyloglobulus sp.
AAATCCTTCAATAAACAGGGCCTAACAATCAAAACTGGCCTCAAAACGACCATCTTTTCGGATAATTCAAATATTTTCAGTGTCTTCTCAGTAAGGCGGTTTAAATTACGATTAATAGAGATTCCCTAATGGCCACCCGTCCGGCTCGGATACGACACAAGATTAATCACGAAGTCTTGATAGTGCTACATCGTATATTTCATTTCTGTCGCGTTTACCTACGGCAATGACAGTTACGGTAACTGTTTTGTCCTCTACAGAGTATACGAGGCGATACCCAAGTTGGCGCAGTTTGATTTTATAGATATTCTTGGCTCCTGACAAAGCGGCAGAAGGAATGTGGGGGTTTTCCAGGCGTTCTTTTAGTTTCTTTTTAAACTGATCTTTGATCGTGTGTGCAAGCTTGTCCCATTCTTTGAGAGCAGATTTTTTGAATTCCAATTTATAGGTCATCGAGCGCAACCTGAATGGATTCTTCGTGTTGTCGCTCCTTAACAAGCTTTAACAGCTCGATGTCATCAATCAGTTCCACCATGGCTTCATAAGCAGCAGCGGGTACACAATAGAAAGCTGGCTCATTCCTGTTTAATACGGCAATAGGCATCCCATTACCACTAGCGACAACCTTCATGGGGTTAGCCTTTAATTCAGAAATGCTTGCTGCAATTTCGGTAAGTACTTGATAGGTCATTTGTCTGCCAGATATAATATTTTATGAAGACCTAATTATAGGTCTAATAACAGGTTTCGTAAAGCGCAAAAACTCCAGCGCTATCTGGTTTCAAAATACAAGCTTCACTGTCCCCTTTGGGTCGGTAACTGACCGTCCTCGACTTGGTTATTCTGGCTGCAATTGTTTGACCTGAATATGCAGGACTAGCCATGAACCGACCACAGCCAAAAGGGTAGACGTAGCCAGCAAGACGAGGGTTTCCAGGTAGCTAAAAAACAGCAAATGAAATGCGCCCTCGTATAAGCCGGAAAGGTTTTCGACGGACTGCCTTAGAATCAGCATCATAATGGTCACAATAAACCACGCGACCACGCCAGAGAGAGAACCTATCCAAAACCCGGTATATAAAAACGGCCTTTGTATAAAACCATTCGTAGCGCCGACCAGTTTGGCAATAATCACTTCCTCACGACGATTATGTATTTCCAGGCGAATCGTATTGCCGACGATAAAGAACACGGCTAACCCCAGCACTAAGGCGAGCAGAATAGCGCCTAAGCGGGCTGTGGACACTATGGACTGCAAACGCTCAACCCAGGCGAAATCCATCTGGGCAAAATCAACTTTGGTAGATTTTTTAAAATTCTCAAATAGATTTGTTAATGCTTGTTTGTCTACCAGCGCATCCTTGGGCAAGACCTCTATAACGATGGGAAGAGGATTTTTTTCCAACACATCAATTGCGTCACCAAAACCGCTATAGCCCTTGAACTCCTCCATCGCCTGTTTCTTGGTAATCACTTTCACGTCCTGTACGTTCGGGTTTTTGCGGATCGTATCTGCATATTGCTTGGCATGGGCTTCAGAAATTTCATCCCGCAAAAACAAGGAAATTTGGTTGCTGGACTCCAAGCCTGCGGTCAGTTGCTGTAAATTGACGACGACCAGATAAAATCCGCTAGCCAGTGCAATTGCGATAGCTAACACACCGATCGTCATCGTCGAGGTAAAAGGCGTAGAAAACAAGCGCCCAAGACTTGAAAACAATGCCTGCGCGTGTTGATCCCGATAAGCCTTCAATCGGTCGGTAAAGCTGCCGCCCGCACTTTGCGTCTGGCGGACATCCTGCTTTACTGCCTTGGCTTTACGAGGATATTTGTCAATCTGCTTCATCGCTTAACCCGCCACCAATTGACCGTGATCCAGCCTTAAGACGCGATGGTTCATTTGTTCTATCAGGGAAATATCGTGGGACGCAATCAGGATGGTAACGCCAACTTTTTGAAACTGTTCAAATAATAACATGATTTCCGCAGACAATTCCGGATCCAGGTTACCGGTGGGTTCATCCGCAATAATCATGGGCGGCTTATTGACGACTGCCCTGGCAATACCGACACGCTGTTGTTCCCCGCCCGACAAGCCCAACGGAAATTTTTTTTCTTTCCCTAATAAACCGACCTTATCCAAGGCCGCACGTACTCTCCGTGAAATCTCATGATGCCCGTAGCCTGCTATGACTAAGGGCAAAGCGACATTATCAAACACTGTCCTGTCCTGAAGCAGCTTATAATCCTGGTAGATAAAGCCCATTTTTCTGCGTATATAAGGCACATGGCGCTCTTTCACCGAATTGAAGTTGTGCCCGTCCAGTACAATTTGGCCTCGCGTAGACCGCTCCATCAACGCAATCAATTTCAATACCGTACTTTTACCCGCGCCTGAATGCCCAGTGAGAAATGCGATTTCA
Organism: Methyloglobulus sp.; assembly: GCF_046714055.1. Lineage (GTDB taxonomy): Bacteria > Pseudomonadota > Gammaproteobacteria > Methylococcales > Methylomonadaceae > Methyloglobulus. The sequence goes on from NZ_JBKKBJ010000053.1 coordinate 2,424, forward strand.
CCTTGCCGCAGATGAAAACTGACATTCCGCAGGACATCTCCCGTCTCGGCATAGCGCTTTGTGACATTTTCAAACTTTAGCATGGCTGGTTTCAATCTTTAACAAGTTCAGTCTTTGACGAACAAGGCATCAACAAAGGTTTCCGCATTAAAATCCTGCAAATCATCAATGCCTTCACCTACACCTATGAAGCGGATGGGAATGCCCGTCTGCTTGGCGAGCGCAAAAATGACACCGCCTTTTGCCGTGCCATCCAGCTTGGTCAGGACTAGGCCAGTCAAACCAATCGCTTCATTAAATAACTTGGCTTGTGAAAGCGCATTTTGTCCCGTGCCTGCATCCAACACCAGTATGACTTCATGGGGCGCGGTTTCGTCCAGCTTAGCCATGATGCGTTTTACTTTTTTCAATTCTTCCATCAATTTGGACTTGGTGTGCAAGCGCCCGGCGGTATCCGCGATCAGGACATCCACACCTTTTGATTGCGCTGATTGAATGCCGTCATAAATAACGGACGCGGAATCAGCCCCGGTATGCTGCGCCACCACATGAATATTATTACGCCGCCCCCAGATTTGCAACTGCTCAACCGCCGCCGCCCTGAACGTATCACCCGCCGCCAACATCACACTATGCCCTTGTGCCTTCAAGCGTTTGGCAAGTTTGCCAATGGTCGTCGTCTTGCCTACACCGTTCACCCCGACGACTAGGATAACAAAGGGGTCTTCCTGTTCAGGAATCCGTAGAGGCTTGCTGCAAGGCGCAAGAATACTGAGTAATTCTTGTTTCAAGGCTGATGTCAACGCCGTGCTGTCACCGAGTTGCTGGCGTTCAAGGCTTTGGGTAAGGCGATTGATAATTTTCGAGGTGACATCAATGCCCACATCGGCCATCAGCAAACTGGCTTCAATCTCTTCCAAAATATCCGCATTAATATTTTTTTGGCCAGGCAAACTAGCCAGAATACTGCCAAGACCTGTCCGGGTACGCGCTAGCTGAGTTTTAAGGCGTAGATAAAGGGATTCAGGGGCGGGTTCTACATAAGGCTCTTCTAGCGCTATTGTTACTGCTTCTGGTGCAAGCACCTTCGGCAAAATGCCCTCAGGTTCTGGTTTGGTCTCGATAACTGCTGGTTCGGGACGTGTTTCCTTAACGGATGGCAGAACCTCAACAAAACCATAACGACTATAAAAACTAATCGTAATCAGCGGCAGCATCAGCAATGCAGCAAAGCCGGTATGGGCAACGACCACCCAGAGTGGCATGGCAAATTTATCGCCGACAACCCCCAAGATCACTTGTACAAATAGCAGAAAACTCAGCCATAACCCGGCTTTTCGTACAGATTTTGAATGTTTTGCTGCGATAGCAACCAGCATTAACCAACTAAATAGAATAAAACAGGCTAGGGCAACTACCCTGTGCAACCAGTTCATCGCAATCTGGGCTTCGACAGAAATATTGCCAGCCCCAGTCATCAAGCCATTCAACGCGCCTTGATAATCCGCTTCCGGCCACCATTGCCCGTTACATTGCGGAAAGCCGGAACAGGCCAAAGCCGCATGATTGACGCTTATCCAGCTACCTAACACGATTTGCAAAAACAGCAACACCATTGAGAAGCGGGCAAACAATACCGGCCCAGTGCGTTCAGCAGCAAGGGAAATACCCCGATCAGTCCGCAGATAAAGCCAGAAAAATAACCAGAAAAGGAGCATTCCCAACGACAAATGTCTTGTTATCAGGATAGCTTGATCAGGCGCTTTTAATATCCCTATCCCTAACGCTATCTGCAAACCCAGCAAACCCGCCAGACAAAAAGACGTTGTCATAGCGGCTGTACGGCAATGGGCTTGCCACCATGACATCAACAGCGCCACCAAGGTAACTGCGGCTAATGCGTATGCAGCCTTAAAATGGGTTCCTTGTGGTTGGATAAAACCAAACAGAGATTCCGATCCCAGCAACTTGGCAAGCGATCCCGCCACAATGACGACCAGCGCCAAAACAACGCCCAGCAGAGTAATTTTTCTATACATTTTCTTCCATCAGCCAATTTGTGAAATTCGCAATAAGTGCATGAGATCACTTTTGACTTTGTAAGGGTCAAAACCGGGTTCGTACTGCATCATCAAATTACCCAGTGGATCCATTAACAACAACATGCCATCCGGTAGTGTGCCGTTCCTGATTTCGGCAATCTTTTTGCTTAATGCTGCGCTGGGCTTAACTTTCAATAACACTTTATCATCTTGCAACCATTGATTTGCCGTTTCCGGCTTGACATCCTTAAAAAAAATGACCGCCCGCCGGGTGCGGGTCAGGTCTTTATTCATCATCAAACGTAGTTGCTTGGTCTTATGAATCGCCGCTAAGCAGATATTATTGCAATCCTCTTGCGGGACTACATTCAACATCAGCCAATGCCCTTGTAATTCAGCGATATTATCGGCAGAAAATGTATCCAACCCTGTTAAATCACTACGTTTGGTTGCCACAACTGGTGTGATAAGTTGCCCCTTATTGGTCTTGCCTTCAATAAAAGATGCTTTTCCGCCTAATATCCAGGCTATCATAAAAGGAATAATAGCCATACCAAAAATCAGCAGCACAAATAAACGATTTTTTTGTTGGTTAATCATGCCGTTTTTTAAAACCATACTTAACAAACAGCACGGTAAGTGTTATTGCCAACAAGAACCATTGTACCGCATAGGCGACGTGTTTTTCCGGCGACATCGTAAGCGGTTCCCGCCATTCCCGCTTAAAGCCATAGCCGGCTTCTTTGTCCAACTCAACCTGAAAGTTGAATAAGGGATAGCCTAGCTGTTTGGCTAACACATCAGTATCAATCACCTGGACTAAAGCGGGCCAGCTATCGGTTGGAATCTCCGCTCCGACCAATTTTAACCCCACTGTGGGAAAACGGTTAATTCGACCTGTCATGGTGATTTCCCTTAGTTCGACATTAACATCTGGCAAATCAGATCGACCCTTACCTAAAGGCAGCCAGCCCCGATTGACAAGGACAGCCTTGTTTTCGTTGTTTAAACGGAACGGAGTCAACACAAAATATCCCACCTTGCCCTTGCTGACCTGATTGTCCAGCAAATACTGATGGTTGCCATCATAATGCCCTACTGCCTGTATAGGTTTATATAAAAGCGCTTCCGCACTGCCCGGCATTGTTGCTGACAGTACCAATTTCTCTGATGACTGACGCTGCTCTTGTAACCCGATTAATGCCCGTTTTTCTTCCGCCCGGTTGAGTTGCCAAACGCCCAGCGTAAGCAAGATTGGCAGTAGGCATAGATAAGCTATCACTGGCACTCGTTTGAAATTCATTACTAGCAATAAATTGAGAATTGAACAATCATGTTTCAAGATAAATTCAGATTTTATCAGACAGATCTAAACACATTGATTATTTCCACTGATTTTCAGTAATCCAGGTTGGTTCATATAAACCAGTCTATATATGTAAGGTCTAATCACCACCTTTACTTACGTTTATTATTCTCTGATAGCTCATTTTTAGTAATTGTGGTGTAGCTGGAATATACGTACCAGCTATTTATTTTCAATAAACTGCAATTCTCAAGTGATTTTCACACAACAGCAAAGGTGACATGATCTTCATTATTCCTGTTGATTAAAAACATTTCCCTGAAGATGAAATCCGACTTCTTTATTAAAATCTTCATCAAGGCTAGTGACACTTCAATAAACAAGCCAAGCCATCCAGTTGATGATAAAGTAATCATAAATCCAATAAGGAGGATGATCACATGGGACTGGTCTATGCAAACCTAACGCTTTCTAATCCTGTTTATCCAGAGTTGTTATCCATTGAATCTCGAGCTTTGGTCGGCTCTGGCGCTTTGCATCTGCGCATCCCTAAGCACCTAGCTCTACAGCTTAAGCTTAAGCCGCTTGAAGACCGGGAAGTCACCCTGGCTGATGGCAGCAAACAACTCAACCCTTATGCAGGGCCGATACAAGTCAAGTTTCAAAATCGCAATGCCTTTGTAGGAGCAATGATTATGGGGGATGAGGTCTTGCTAGGCACGATTCCAATGGAGGACATGGATGTCGTCATCCATCCGGCGACGCGGGAGCTAAGGGTCAATCCGGAAAGTCCGAATATCGCCATGACCCAAGCCAAGTATGCGCGGCAAGGCCGCTTTTGATGCCAAAAGTCGCAACTTTTACGGTAGACTTATTGCCTATGATGTGCCTCGTACCTCGGCATACTCTATGGGCCTATAAATGGGGGTTAAAGGAATTGCTTATGAACAAAGCACACTTGTGCCCTGTGGGTATCGTTCGAGTGCATTACCAGAGTGATGCGCCTCCTGTCGTCGGCACATCCTGTCATAGATAAGTCAATCCCCAAATATTAACTTTAAATAAAAAACTATAGGATTATAC
>NZ_JBKKBJ010000054.1:0-11561 GCF_046714055.1 Methyloglobulus sp.
ACTTATAACTATGTAAAGCGCACTGCCAGACTTTACTGGTAGTGCGTGGGGTATTGGGCGAAATAAAACGCAGCTTTACATAGTTAGGGTCTATACATAGGGGTCGAATACTACAAATAGTATGAAATTTTAAACGGCTGCCTTTGCTTTGCAGAGATTATTTTCATAATACAGCCGGATTTAGCTCGCCAATTTCCTTAGCGACGTTTTTTTCAGAAACTCTATTACGACCTCAACACCGCATACATCCCCCGCATTAAAGCGCGATGACCGCCCTTATAGGCATTACGTGAGGCAATAGCCTTGCCTTTGGCTGTCCTTGCCCCAGTGGACTTATTCCACGGTTGCCATTGCCCTATTTTCTGTGATTGTTGCGCCCGTTGTTCCGGTGTCCAAAGTCGTACTGCCATCATTTTGTTAGTTAACCATGCTTAAACTCCAATTGGTGAGTTTTGTTCTGCCATTACTTTCATAACAACCCTTGTAATATCCTCAGCATTTTGATTGCCAGAGGCACGGGGGATTTTTAATTGTCGAATAATCTCACCCTGCCGATGTTGTTGTACCTCGCCATAACTGTATAAAGTCGTTAAAACATCATCATGGCCTAAATTCTGGCTCCAAGACTTAAATTCTTCTGGTGATTGGCAAAGCTTTTGCCCAAGAGTGACCAGCGTTTTACGAAAGCTATGCGGATTAAAATAAGTCAAATCTGCCGCTTCAAAAGCATCACGAAAGATTGTGCGGATGGGTGATGCAGTACTCCAATGTTCTTTCTTAAAACCTGACGTTTTAAAAATTCTATCCTCACCCATCACATTGGTTTTAGGAAACAAAGGATCATCATTGCCCCAGAGCAATTCTTCTTTTAGGTAACGCACCCAGTCATTAACAATTTGCTGAATATGATCCCCGACGGGAAAGAAAAAAGTGGTAAAAGTCTTACTAAATTTTGTATTCACCTCTCTTGCATCCTGAAAGACACTATTCCCAATAATATCAATATGCTTTAACTTCATAGAAGCAATGGCACTGTCTCTAGCCCCTGTTAAAAGGGTAAAAGCAATAAGGCTACGGTTACGCCGTTCTATTGCTGAATGATTCGGCATGGTCTCAATAACATGTTTAATTTGTTCCAGAGTGGGAACAGCCGTTTCACGACGCGCCGTTGCGATACGAACCTCTTTTTCTGACAAGTTAAAATATTCCGTATCGGTATAACTAATTTGAGACTTATACCCAGGTTGCATAGCCAACCATTGAAAAAAAGCCTTCAATTGCCCTAATGTAGAATTTAAGCGTAGCTTTGCTTAATTGCTTTCCAGTTTGTTGATTAGTTTGCTTGGCAAGATGGCTTTTAAAGCCAACCGCTTGCTGATAATGAAAGGCCCTAAAATCCCGGTATTTTGTATAAGATTCAAATCGGCTTATTGCCTTGGCAACCGCATCAACAGAACTCTCGTTTTGACGCTTTGCTTCTTTAAGAAAGATGAAATATTTACGCTTGATCCGTTCATTATTTGCATTGTGTTTTTTCATTGTTTTAACTCACTTTTTAAAGTCACTGTTTACGAGGGGTTGGCTACTCTCGTTTATTTGATTTCCTCGCTACGGGCAATGATGCAGCCATCGTTGTTGCTGAGAATACCAACGGGCTTACCTTCCAGTGAAGGCTGGAATACCCGCTCACAAGACACGTAGAAATTATTGCAATCGACCAGCGCAATCATGAGCTATGGCTAGGAGTTAATGACTCGGTGGATGGCATGGACGACCACGCCCCAAACGTACAATTCCGAGCCTTCTTTGATCGGTATCGGCTGGTAATCCGGGTTTGCGGGTAGCAGCCAGGGCTTGCCGTGTTTGACACAAAGCCGTTTCACAGTCAGTTCACCCGCTACCGCTGCTATCACAATATCGTTGTGCTTGGGCGTGAGGGAACGGTCAACGATCAACAAGTCTTTGTCGAATATCCCCGCTTGCTGCATGGAATCCCCTTTCGCCCTGACAAAGAAAGTTTCTGAGGGGTGGGCTATCAGGTGTTCGTTAAGGTCTAATTCGGCTTCCAGATGGTCATCGGCGGGGGACGCAAACCCAGCGGCAACGCTGGAACTGAACAATGGCAACTTAAGCGGGGCATTGAATAAGGGGATGATGTAAGGTGACATAATACGGTTCAACGAGGTACGATAAGGGCTATACTATAACCGATTATGTTCTGTATTTGTTCTTATATTTAAGCCAAACCAAAGCCGATGATTTAACGATACTTTATGTGCGGTCGTTTTGCCCTGTATACCGATCCAATCGCTTTGGCTAAGAAGTTTCAGGCTGTGAATGTGCCGGAATGGTTGCCCAGCTATAATGTCGCACCCTCGCAAGCGATACCCATCATTAGGCAAGAGCAAGGCCGCCGGGCTTTTGCCATGACTCGGTGGGGGTTAATCCCCTCATGGGCAAAGGAAATCAACACGGGCTACAGCACCATTAATGCACGGGCAGAAACGGTTGCCGAAAAACCCGCTTTCCGGTCAGCATTCCAATATCGCCGCTGTTTGATACCCGCCGATGGATATTTTGAATGGCAGGAAATCGCCAACAGCAAAATTAAGCAACCTTGGTATATCAGCCTAAAAAATCAAGAGCCGATGGCGTTGGCTGGGCTATGGGAACACTGGCGAGGCAGGGATGGCAGTGAAATTGGGTCATGTACAATCATCGTGACATCGGGCAATGAACTCATGCAATCCATTCATGACCGGATGCCCGTGATACTATCGCCGGAAACTTGGGATACTTGGCTGGATACCACAAACACCAACAAACAAGGGTTACAAACCCTGTTCACCCAATACCCCGCCGATGAAATGACGGCTTGGCCTGTGAGTACGGTTGTCAATAGTCCGAGGCATAATAGCGAGGAATGTATTAGCCGTATAGCTAATGGCGGTTAATGACTTTGCCTTATGTGTAAAAGTCTGCATGTGATCTGACCTGTTCAGAAATAAGTTTTGAACTTTACTTACACTGTTAAAAAAGGAAAAGTTCACTAATTGATCGGCTCAAACCGGCCAAAAACTGACCTTCACGAGTGCAAATTGCAGATATTCAACACTCTAAACTTTCTAAGTGGATTTTCATCCGACTAAGAATTAAACCAGACTCAACCTATGTCAATATCTCACAAAAGCGGGAGTTTAGAAAAACAAATTGTGACTATAGCGAGCATTTTAGTGACAGGTTAAAAAGCCTTCATTGATCTAGTGGTTTTATTTAGAGTCTTCGGTAATCAGCCAATTTTATGTCATATTTTTTCAGTTTGTTGTAAACAGCTCTTGATGTAATGCCCATTTCTTCAGAGACTTTTTTTACATCGCCTTGATGTTGCTTTAGTGCTGTTTCAAGAAAAGTCTGCTCAACTTTGGCAATCGTGTTTTCTTTTACACCCCTCCAATCATCGACGTTATTTGTGTTGGCCGGAAGCTCTAAATCCAGCACGGTCATCTCTTTGCCAACTGTAAACAATAAGCTGCGTTCAAGGATGTTTTCCAACTCCCGGACATTCCCTGGCCAGGAATAAGCGCGGATTTTCTGCATGACTTCGCGGCTCACTGACTCTACCGCTTTGTTATGTTTCTTGCTCAACCGCTGAACAATCAATTGTACAAGGTAAGGCAAGTCTTCGGGTCGCTCTGCCAAAAGGGGAATGCTTAGTCGAACCACATTGATTCGGTAATATAAGTCATTACGGAACAACCCTTGCTTAACCAGTTCTTCTAGGTTGTTATTGGTTGCGGAAATCATTCTCACATCAACAGATAAGGTTTGTTTGCCGCCCACTCGTTCAAGTTCAGCTTCCTGAAGCACACGCAGTAAGCGTGTTTGAGCAGAAGGAGACAATGAATCGATTTCGTCCAGAAACAGGGTGCCGCCTTCAGCCCGTTCAAAATAACCTTGATGCACTTCAATAGCGCCGGTAAAAGCGCCTTTCTCATGTCCGAACAAAACACTCTCGATTAAATTTTCAGGAATTGCACCGCAATTAACAGGAATGAACGGTTTTTGGCAGCGGTCACTCATGGCATGTACGGCCCGTGCAATCAATTCCTTGCCGACACCGGTTTGGCCCTGAATTAATACCGTTGCCAGTGTTGGTGCAATCACTTCTATGGATTGCAGTATTTTCTGCATCATCGGTGATTTGGCAACAATCGCCGGGGGCTGGTATTTTTTTGCTAACGGTTTGCTTTGTTTGCGCCAGAGCTGTTGCATGCTTTCTTCAATGCGGGAGTGCAGCGCATTCATATCCTGCATTTCTTTGACGGGTGTCGTGTCGGTGTATTCCATGCCTGGACGGCCTTTTGCTGCATTCGGGTTAGTGTATACGCATACTTCACACTTGCCATCGTGGCGGGCTATGCTTTTTTTGATTTCAACTTTAGCGTAACCAAAATTTCTGGCTGCGATACCTCCAAATACACTGGAAGTCATCCTGCATAGTTCAGGGAAATTGGTCACCTGATCGCCGAAGGGACAGCGGGAATTGGTTACCGTAATGCAGTCCTGATTGCTGGAAGCCAATGAAAATTTACCGCCGATATTATTTTTAAGGCCGAGAATCAATTCGGTGTAACTTTCAACGTCCAGGGTTTCGGTTTTATGGGTATTGCTGCGATAGGCCTCTTCAAAAAAACACCCGGCGGTTTTGGCAATGTGTTCAATCAAGTGCTCACAGTGCTGTTGTCCTTGCTGTTCGCTGGCATGCATAAGCTCAAGGATAAAAGTTTGCAGGAAAAAAATCGGGGTTACATCGGAAAGCGGATTATTGTTCATGGCGTATTGTGAAGTTGTTTTTCTACAATTGAAACATAACTTCACAATTGTGGCAAGATAAAAACTCAACCTATTGTAGTTTATGACATGTATTATTATTTTGTGGTGGCACAGAATATGCTTTTATCTGATTACATCTACCAATAAAAGGTGTACGGATAATTATCCGTTACGAAATTACTTGGGCTGTTATTGAAGGGGATAGGTCGCTTAAGGAGTTTTATCTATGTAACCTTTTAACAAGGAGCCTCAAAATGAACACTCTAAAAGAACAACTGGGCGCACGCGTCGCTGAATATGACTTCTGGGCGCAACGCCGTCGCTATGGTCCCGGATGGGCATAATAACCGCAGCTTGTGGGTGCTTGCCTGTATGGATGAACGCCTGCCGGTAGACGAAGCGCTCGGCATACACGTAGATACACCGGCTGGTGGTGGGGATGCACACTGTTTCCGCAATGCCGGAGGAATCGTCACCGACGATGCAATTCGCTCGGCGATGCTAACTTGCAATTTCTTCGGCACGAAGGAAATCGTCATCGTGCAACATACGCAATGCGGCATGTTGTCTGCGAATGCGACCGATCTGGAAAAGATGTTACGCGACAAAGGGATCGATACCGACAACATCGCGATAGACCCGACCTTGCCGGAACTCAAACTGGATAAGGGCGCATTCGCCAAATGGATCGGGATGATGGATGACGTGGATGAAACCTGTATGAAGACAGTAGAGGTATTCAAAAATCATCCCCTCATACCCAAGGATGTGGTCATCAGCGGCTGGGTTTGGGAGGTTGAGGCACGTCGGCTGAGGGCACCGACCCGAGACCCTGACAAACGGGCAAGAACCGATGTCACCTCAGCCCCATTCGGCGTCAAAGGAAGGCAACCGCCACGTTGGAGCTAAGGCTAAGTTTAGAGAAATGGCATTGGATTAAATTAAACTTTCTTTGTTCTTTCCTTATCCTAGATGCGGTGGAATTAACTTTAGGAGTAACGATTATGGAACCATTAGCTATTTTGAAAACGTTGTTTTTCTTAATATGGCCCTTATTAATAATGGGCATTATTATTTTATTTAGAAATTTTCGCAAGAATAAAGGTTCAGGAAACAGTTTGTGGCATCACTAGATAAATTATGCCCCTGGAGGGGAGGCTAATTCATATTAGCCTCCCAAGCTCCCAAGTAGCATTTTTGAAATGCGTGTTAACTCGAAACAAAGGTGAATCCAATGCCAACTTATGATTACCTGTGTACACAATGCAAACTGCAATTTGAAGCACGGCATCCAATCAATGCAAGCAACCCGGATTGTTCTGTATGTGGGGGCGCAACCGAAAAAGTGATCCTTTCTGCTCCTGCAACGCATGGCAATATGGCGCATGGCCGTGAGCTGGCAATGCGCTCACTTTTGCCCAAATCGAGACAGGAAAAACACGTACACGGTCTTGGGTGCGGACGTGGAGAGCGCCGACATGCTTAAACGCACGACATTGTTTTGTGCTTATTTTTAGACAAGGCATTAACTTTGGAGCGGAAGCATGCAGAAATATAATCGAAAAGAGCGTTATGGTTCTTGATGGTTTGTGAAGTAAATATTCTCTAATTGAAGGGAGATTTCGATGACTCGGCAGAGGCCAAGTTTTAACTTATTGTATTTTAAAATCATTATTATTTTTATTCAGTGGCATGTTATTTGCTTTTGTATAAATTGCATCTAACAATTTTGCAATCAACAATAATCAGGAGTCAAAAATGAACACCCAAGAAAAACCACCCTTAGACCCACATCCTTTAAGTGAATATGTTGCCTGGGCTGGAGGACGTAACCGTGAGCCGCTGTTAGGCGTTTTGAAAGAAAAACTTCCAAAGGATCCCGGCAATGTCCTGGAGCTCGCTAGCGGTAGCGGTATGCATATTAATTATTTTGCACCGAATTTCAAGCATTTGCATTTTCATCCTTCAGATAAGGACATAGAAGTTTTTGACAACATCAAGAAGCTTTCCAGTGATCATGGCAATGATAATATTGCCGATCCGGTACACCTTGATTTAACTAAACCAAAAACCTGGTTTAATCCAGGCAAGGCAAAATCATTTGCTGCCATGTTCTGTATCAATATTTTCCAGGTTGCACCCATTTCAATTGCAGACGGCATGATGGCATGCGCTGCATTGTTGCTTACCGATGATGGTTTTTTGCTGATATATGGCCCTTTTCAGGTTGAAGGCACTTTTTCCACTGATTCCAACAAAGAATTTCATGACACATTAAGTTCGTACGGTGTTTCAGAGTGGGGATTAAAAGATGTGGCCGACCTGAAAAAAGCAGCTGAAAAACATGGTTTGGAATTAAAAGAGCAAATCAATATGCCGGCAAATAATTTCTCGCTGATATTTGGCAGGAAATAATAAACCTTTTAGCCATTTGCCACGAAAGGTACGAAGTAATTCCCCCATCTTCTCGTGCCTTTCGTTGTAATTCTCAAATCCAACCAATTATGTCTATCTGGAAGTGAATATGGAGGAAAAATGTTCAGCCATTGTCATTGGGGTGGGTCCAGAGCGAGGCTTGGGCGCTACACTCGCCAACTATTTTGCAGCAAAAGGTTTACACGTTTACGTAGCAGGCAGAAGTGAAGACAAACTTCAACAGGTAGCAGACAAAATTCGCCAAATAGGGGGATCAGCCACACCTGTCGTTGCCGATGCAACGGTAGAACTTGAAGTCGCGCATTTATTCAACAAAGTTCGATTTGAAGGTTTTTGCGTCGATATTGCTGCCTACAATGTAGACAGCAATTTCCCATCGCCTTTGCTGGAAACCGGCGCTGAAACTTTTACCCAGCTATGGCAACAAAATTGTCTGGGGGCTTTTTTATTCGGCAAGGAAGCTATTAACGCCATGAAAGATCGAAAAAAAGGAACTATTTTTTTTACCGGCGCGACAGCATCATTACGAGCAAAGCCTCCGTTTACTGCGTTTGCATCGGCAAAAGCAGGATTAAGAGCCTTAACACAAGGTATGGCTAGGGAGTTTTCGCCGCAAGGTATTCATGTAGTGCATACCATTATTGATGGCGTGATTGATGGCGAACGCGCAAGAACTCAATTCCCTGACTATGTTAAAGCCAAAGGCAAGGATGGCTTATTGCAACTTGATGCCATTGCTGAAACCTACTGGGCTATTCATAAGCAGCATCCGAGTGCATGGACGCATGAATTGGATTTAAGGCCGTTTAAGGAACCGTTTTAGGAGGTGTTCTACTGAAAACAACAATGGGTATTTGCGCCTGTTGTTTTGAACCTTGTAACAAACCGAACAAAACATTTTTCCGTTATGAGATAACTTAAGGGAACCTCTAAAAATACCCTATCCCAGCGGGAGAGGGCTAGGGTGAGGGGTATAAATCATTGATTTTAATGTCCTCATCCCAACCTTCTCCCGAATGGAGAAGGAGATTTTTGAATTTTTAGAGGTTCCCTTAATGGATTCTTTAAAGCATAAGGCCGAGGCACTAGCAGATGTTAAAAATAAAAACCATCAAATCAGCAGGTTTAGTTTTGGTAACGCTTACTACGCTACTCTGTATCAACATCCAGACGATTTTGGCTCAGGAAAAGCCAACTCTTAACAGGACTATTTTGTTAGAAAATAAAGTTAATCTTCCCAGCAAAAACATTAATGCCAAAATAATACGCGTCACATTTCCTCCCGGCTTTAAAACACCAAGACATACACATGAAGGCCCAGGGCCACGCTACGTTGTTAAGGGTAAACTAAAAGTTATTGAGGGTGATAAAACAAATACATACGCTGCTGGCGAAGTTTTTTGGGAATCCGGGAATTTAATGTCAGTGGAAAACATTCGCGAAAACACTGCGGAATTAATCATTTTTGAATTGGTGCCTGCCAACTAAATTAAGAGATTGGGTGGGCCCATGCAAAAAACATACGGTTACGCTGCTCATAATGACCATTCACGATTTGCCCCTTTCAATTTAATCAGGAGGCTGAGATGAAAACAAAATTTATAGCGCTGTTGCTCGCACTAATCTTTTGCTATCCCTTATTAGCCCAATCTGAAATCTTGGCAATGCTCAATTATGAGAGCAAGCCCAAGGTAACGCCACGACGTGAAGGTATCGCCATAATTGATGTTGATCCAAGATCTACGAACTTTAAGAAAATACTGACCGACATTCCGCTGCCGCCTGATTTGGTTGCGCATCATATCTTCTATAACAAAAATGCCAGTAAGGCGTATCTGACCTCATTGGGCAGTAATCCGCTGCAAGTGATGAATATGAAGCTATTTCCGTATCGCCTGAAAACCATAGACGTGCCGGATTGTAAGGTTGCCGAAGACATGGTTTTTTCAGACGACAAAAAGACATGGTATTTGACCTGCATGGGAACGAGCAATGTGATCGTCGGCGACGCCAAGACCGATAAGGCAATCAAAACCATTGCAGCGCCGGTGTCTAAGTCGAATATGGCCTTCATAAGCTATCCGCACGGTATCGGCTTAGCCGATGACATCGACAGGCTAATCGTTACCAGCACGGTACGGCCTTCTGATCTCGGCGATCCCGGCGAAACGGTCACGGTGATTGAAGCCAGTAGCGGCAATGTGCTTTCTACGCACAAATTGTCGGATAAACCTTCGCCTTCCGGCGTCGCCCCAGTGGAAGTCGTGTTTGTGCCAGGCGCGAATCCGGCAATGGCTTACATCAGCGTCATGTTCGGCGGCACTGTTTGGTCGGCAACTTGGGAAAACGGCAGCAAGACGTTCAAGTTTCAGCAGGTTTATGATTTTAATCCAGACAAACAAGGTGTCGTGTTGGAGATTACCTACAACCAAAACCATGATCGTATGTTTGTCACCACCGCAAAACCGGGCTATCTGAATGTTTTCGATATCAGCTTACCCGCACAACCCAAGTTAATAAAAGCCATACCAACGGCAGACGGGGCGCATCATGTCGTCCTATCTCCCGATGAACGCTATGCTTTCGTCCAAAACAGTTTTTTGAATTTGCCTGAGATGGACGATGGTTCAATCAGTGTCATTGATCTTGAAAAGTTTGAAAAGGTAGCAACCATTGATACCCTGAAAAAGCAGGGCTTCAATCCAAACTGTATCGTCTTGCTGCCGGAATGGCATCATGACCCAGCGCATTGAAGCAATAAGACCGGGATATATAGATCTTTTTTGCAAACTGAATTATTGGCAGAAAAGGTAACGTTTAGTCACAACAGATAAAAACAAAAAATTAAGAGCGGGGAAATTATCATGTCTATGATTCGTGTCTGGGCAATTCATGCTCCCAAAGAGAAACTCGAGCTTTTCACCTTCGACGCAGGGCCATTGGATTCGGAAGAGGTTGAAATTGATATCGAGCATTGCGGCATTTGCCACGCTGATCTTTCGATGATTAAGAATGAATGGGGTATGTCTCAATATCCTTTGATTCCAGGCCACGAAGTGGTCGGAAAAATCTCGGCGGTTGGAAGTCATGCTAAAAATCTACAAATAGGCCAACGGGTCGGTGTCGGCTGGAATGCCGTCAGTTGTATGCATTGCCATGAATGTATGACTGGACAACATAATCTATGCTCGAAAGCGGTGCCGACTATGGTAGGCCACCAAGGCGGCTATGCCGATAAAATAAGAACCCATTGGGCATGGGCGATTCCGCTTCCGCAAACGATTGAGAGTGCCGACATAGGCCCCCTGATGTGCGGCGGTATCGCTGTTTTCGCCCCATTACTTGTGTTCGATGTCAAACCGACTGACCACATCGGCATCATTGGGGTCGGCGGATTGGGACATTTGGGTATTAAATTTGCCAAAGCGTGGGGTTGCGAGATTACTGCATTTACCTCACAACCAGAAAAAGCTCAGGATGCCAAGGCTTTCGGCGCCCATCATGTCGTTTCCAGCCGGGATAGTGCGGCTATCTTGAAGATGGCCAGCACACTCGACATGCTGATGGTTACTTCGGATGTGACATTGGATTGGCAATCTCTGATGAAAACCTTAAAACCAAATGGTCGGCTTCATATGTTGGGAGCCGTTCTGGAACCGCTTTCCATTTCCGCCTTGGATCTCATTTTTGGCCAAAAAAATATATCGGGATCGCCGACCGGCAGCCCGTCCATGTTATCAGTTATGCTGGAATTTGCAGCAAGACATGGTATCAAGCCGAAAGTTGAACATTTTCCGATGAGCAAAGTCAACGAAGCTCTGGCGCATTTAGAGCAAGGGAAAGCGCGTTATCGGATTGTACTGGATAACGATTTTGCGTAACTATAATCTACTATCATCAGTATCCGCAGAGTCAGAATGGAACAATACGATCATTAAAAAGGCCGCGACTTGATTACTTTTAAAAGTTTAATGTTAAGTCGCAAGAAATAGTTAACAGTTTTTTTATAATCACTATCTGGCTTTTATTGCTTGAATGTCTCGTTAGTAGAAGGGTTAAGTTATGTTCTTGAGAGGCTGGTTTGGGTCGCTATGGATAGCTATCCATAGCGACCCCAATGTATAGACCCTAACTAAGTATAGCTGCAAATTGAGTTGGCTTGAAAGCCTTGTTTTATTGATACCCCAGCCAATTTCGAGCTTATTAACTTGACATAGTTTTGCCGGTGTCCTGAAGTGAAAACTCACTCACCTCAGGAGGTTCTAATGAACCCTGCCAACCGCCACATATTG
>NZ_JBKKBJ010000055.1:0-20505 GCF_046714055.1 Methyloglobulus sp.
GAAAATACCTATAAAAAAGGGTTGCATAAGGAGACTAAATTTTTAGCATTAGGCTTGAGAAGTTTAATACGGCGCGAAGCGGGTATAATGAAGTTTGTTTTGCCTTATTCAATCATCTAAGCATCACCAAAATACACCACACAATTTTTCAATTGAATCACTGAACATTCTGCAGACTGATTGCAAAGGGTCGAAATTACCCATTAACCTTCTGATAATATTGCTTATTGTCCATGAATACCTTCAATAAGGCACTATATTATTTTTGCAGATTTATTATCCGCATTTACCTCAGTTGTTGGTATTGGTCAAAATTCCTCTTTCAACACCCGATTCTGAATACGCCATTTTTTAATAATCACTTGTGAACATCCAATATCCTCAATTCCATGTCGGCATAGATCTCGGCACGACCCATACCGTTGTCGCCTATGCGAAAAATGACAACCAGCAAGACATTCAGTTATTACAGATTGAGCAACTGATTGCACCGGGACAAGTCGCGGCCAAACCCTTACTGCCGTCAGTGCGTTATCACCCCTCTGAAAACGAGTTACCGGAAACCGAGATTATCTTTGCTCAGCCCGGTACCCGCGCAGTCATAGGTGAAGCTGCACGGTTATTGGGTTCAAAGACTAAAGGACGGCTGGTGACCAGCGCCAAAAGCTGGCTGTCACATCCTTCCGTTGACCACAGCGCGGAAATCCTGCCTTGGGGCAGCACCGACGGGATTGAGAAAGTGTCTCCGGTCGCTGCCAGCGCCAGTTATCTCAGGCACATTCGCACCGTTTGGGGACATCACAACCCTGATGCGTTGCTGGAATACCAGGACATTGTAATTACGGTACCCGCCTCCTTTGATGAAGCCGCACGGTCGCTCACCCTGGAAGCGGCAAAAATGGCTGGCCTAAACAACGTCAGGCTTCTGGAAGAACCCCAAGCGGTTTGTTATGACTGGTTGCGGCGCCACACCGACAATGTCCATAACGTACTGGCAAATATACGTTTGCTGCTGATTTGCGATATTGGCGGCGGTACGACCGACCTAACCTTGATAAAAGTTGAGCATAACCAACCAGAACCTAAACTGACTCGCATTGCAGTCGGCGACCACATCATGTTAGGCGGCGACAACATTGATTTAGCCCTGGCCCATCTCGTTGAAAACCGTTTACACACAGACCAATCCCGGTTGTCTGCTGCTGATTTGTCGTTTGTGATTGAACAATGCCGTGCAGCCAAAGAACGCTTACTTGCCGAAGATGCCCCTGAACAATTGACTATCACCTTATTGGGTGGTGGTTCCAAACTAATTGGTGGTTCCCGCTCCACAGTCTTAACCCAGGAAGAGGTGAGACGAATAGCGCTGGATGGTTTTTTTCCACTCACCAAGCTGGACGATTTGCCCAATAAAAGACGTAGCGGTGTAGTGGAATTTGGCTTGCCCTACACGGCAGAACCGGCTGTAAGTAAACATATTGCCGCGTTTTTAAACCTGCACAAAGAGGCTTCACAGGAGGCATTACAAGGAACAAGCAGCGTACCCGATGCAATCCTGTTGAATGGCGGCCTGTTCCGTAGCCAAGCAATCACGCAAAGGCTCCTGGAACTGTGTAATTCCTGGAATTCAAAACCCTTACAGATACTTGAGAATAATCACCCTGAATTTTCGGTGGCTTATGGCGCAGTTAGCTATGCCATCTCGAGGCGTGACAAGAAATTAAAAATTGGCGGTGGTGCTGCGCGTAGTTATTTTCTCCTGGTCGATACGGCTCCTGCTAAACAGGAGTCGAAACCACAATCGCCGCCGCGATACGGCATTTGTGTGTTGCCGAAGGGCAGCGAAGAGGGCGAAGAAATTATTTTGCATGAGCGGCGGTTTGTCTTACGTACCGGCATACCAGTACGCTTTGACCTGGTTTCACATTCGGGGGATAACGCTTGCAAACCTGGGGATATTGCGGAAATTACCGATGACTTCCATATCCTGCCCCCACTCGTCGTAGCATTTGATGATAAAGTCGCCAATAACGACAAGGAAACGGATGTACAACTTGGTGTTACCCAAACCGATCTGGGTACGCTTAAGATTCAATGTATTGCAGTGGACAATGCTAAGCAGCAACGCTGGGATGTGGAATTCCAGATACGGAAACAAGGCAATATCAGGACGCAGGTTGGTGCTGAGTTACCACCTCAATTTAATGCCGTCTCCGACCAAATACAGGCTGTTTTTGGCCCTAAGTCCAAAGAGGTCGATCCAAACGCGGTCAAAAATTTACGCGCCGATATGGAAAAATTATTAGGCCGTGACCGTTCCGAATGGGATTCATCCTTGCTCAGGGCATTGTTTTCAGTATTGTGGGAAGGGCATAAATACCGCCGCCGTTCAGGGCATCATGAAAGGGTTTGGCTCAGCCTGACTGGTTTTTGTCTTCGTCCCGGTTTTGGCTGCCCCCTGGATGACTGGCGCATCGAACAACTGTGGAAAATCTATCTTCAAGGCATACAATTTAGCAACGAAATCCAGAACTGGAGCGAATGGTGGACGCTTTGGCGCCGCATTGCAGGCGGATTAGGTGCTGCCGCCCAAGAACTGATTTTTGCTGATACTACCAACTACATCAATCCTGCCTCCAGCAGACAGCCCAGCATTGTCAAACAGCTCAGGCAACGCAGTTATGATAATATCGTCCAGCTTGCGGCAGTACTTGAAAGGCTGTCGGTTACCAGTAAAATACAACTCGGCGAATGGTTGTTGAAACGATTAGAAAAAGCCAATGAACCCAAACAGACTTGGTGGGCTTTGGGTCGTGTAGCAGCGCGGATACCTTTTTATGGCAGCAGCCATAATGTAATTCCTGCCGATATTGCCGGTAAATGGCTGGCAACCTTGTTGACCCAGGATTGGAAAAAAACACCTCAAGCTGCATTTGCCGCCACGTTGATATGCCGTAAAAGTGGCGATCGAGTGCGGGATATTGACGGACTGTTGCGTATGCAAATAATGGACAAGCTAAAGTCAAGCAAAATGCCGTATCCTTGGCTGGATATGGTTGAACATCACAAGGAATTGGATGAAAAAGAAACGGATCAGTTCTTTGGCGAAGCCTTACCGCCAGGATTGAAACTGATACATACTGACCTTGAAACCTGAGCCCTTGTATTAAATCACTTATTGAATCATCAGGTAATGCTGCTTATTGCCTATGATTAGGGATTTCCGTAATCTATTACCAGAATTTCTGACATCAAGGGCACTTAGGAAATACAATATCACCGGAGCTTATTTTTAGCTGATATTGTTTCTTTTTTGAAGGCTCAAGCTATAGTTGTAACACACAACATTAACCATACTACTAAAATTACCAGGATTGTAGTTGATTTTTATATCCATTTATATGACGGCCTTATTCGGAAATGCAGCAAATTTGCCAATTGAAAAGAAAGTATGCACTTCGGTATTGCCACTATTTATCCTATCCTTACTAACCGGTTTGCTGAACTAGAGATATGTACACAAAATTTTTTGGCCTGACTAGAAAGCCATTTTCGCTGAATCCTGACCCCAGCTTTCTTTACTTAAGCCCCAAGCACAAGAAAGCCCTGACCACTTTGAGATATGGTTTGGTGAGTCAAGCCAGCATCACCGTCATCACTGGAGAAATTGGTTCAGGTAAAACAACCCTGATTATGACGGTATTAGAAAAAGTAGAAAAACAGTGTACTGTCGGTTTGATTACCAATACCCACAGCGCTTTTGGCGATCTCTTAACTTGGGTGCTGGCTTCGTTCAATATTCCTCACGAAACCAAAAACAAGGCCGAACGTTACCAGATATTCACTAAATTTCTGGCCGAAGAACATAAAAAACAGCGTCGCGTAGTTTTGATTGTTGATGAAGCACAAAACATGGATATTGAAACTTTAGAGGAATTAAGGCTGTTATCCAATGTCAACATAGCCGACCAAATTAAATTGCAGATGATACTGGTGGGGCAACCTGAGCTAGTTGAAAAACTAAACAAACCTGAACTCATCCAGTTCGCACAACGTATCTCCATCGAATACCATCTGAAGCCGCTCAATTTTGAAGAAACCCAAAATTACATTGTGCACCGGTTACAAGTGGTTGGTGGCGAGCCGTCTATCTTTAATGAAGCCGCAGTAGCGGCAGTTTATTATTACACTGAAGGTGTGCCTCGCCTGATCAACAATATATGCGACCTAGCAATGGTTTTTGCCTTTGCTTCGGAAACCAAAAGGATAGGCTGGAAATCGATAGTCGAAGTGGTGAATGAAAGAAAAACAGGCGGCATCAAGCGCTTTAAGGGTACCATTTCTGCAGAACCCAGCTTGATGGACCGGGCTACAGAAGCCGAGAGATTACGTAGGGCTATCTTGGACAAAACTAAAGTTGACATTTCTAAATCTCTTTGAGTTTCCTTAAGCGGATAATTAGCTTTTTATCTGGAGTGCTTCCTTTTGCTTTAGGACGGGTACCGCACTAATCAGTTTTTTCGTGTAGGCCTGTTCAGGCCTAAAAAGCACTTGCCCTACACTGCCCTGCTCTATTATTTTTCCTTGGACCATCACCGCCACGTCGTCGGCGATTTCAGCAACAACGGCAAGGTCGTGCGTAATAAACAAATAACTAATTCCCTGTTCCCGCTGTAAGGTCTTGAGTAGCTGTATAATTTGCGCCTGTACCGAGACATCCAGCGCACTCGTCGGTTCATCGCAAACGATCAGTTTAGGCTTTACCGCCAAGGCGCGGGCGATACAAATACGCTGCCGCTGACCTCCAGAAAATTCATGCGGATAACATGATGCGGAATCTTCCGGCAAGCCGACTTGTTGCAGCAAGCGGCGTACACGCTCTTTGCGCTCCGAGACACCGACATCAGGATGCAAGGCTTTTACGCCCTCTGCAATGATGTCTCCCACCAGCATTCTGGGATTCATCGACGAATAGGGATCTTGAAAGATAATCTGCATATTGGCTCGTTGTTGGCGTAACGGTTCACCTTCCAGCCCGTTTAAAGCAACGCCATCAATTTTGACCGACCCAAAGCTGCCTGGGATCAAATTGAGCAAGCCCTTTCCCAGCGTGGTTTTGCCGCAACCTGATTCGCCGACCAAAGCCAATGTTTTGCCTTGTTGAATACTAAAACTCACACCATCAACCGCCCGCACATAACCGACTATGCGTTTAAACAAACCTTTACGAATCGGGTAATAGCAATGAAAATTGTCTACCGCTAGCAATGGCGGTTTTTCTTTGGCGCTATGCTGCAAGCAGCTTTGCAAAGATGGCAAGGCATTAAGCAACTTAAGGGTGTAAGGATGCTGGGCTTGGCTGAACAGGATTGTCGAATGTGCAATTTCAACAATTTTACCTTGCTGCATCACAGCGACCCGGTCGGCCATTGTAGACACTAGCGCCAGATCATGGCTAATCAGCCAAAGCGCCATCCCGGTTTTCTGCTGTATGCTTTTCAATAACGCCAGAATTTGCGCCTGTATCGTCACATCGAGTGAGGTCGTCGGCTCATCTGCGATGAGTAAATCCGGCTTGCCCGCCAAGGCTATCGCTATCATCACCCGTTGGCGCTGACCGCCGGACAATTGGTGCGGATAGTCTTTAATCCTTTTTTGCGGTTCCGGCAGTTCAACTTGCTGCAACAATTCCAAGACACGCTGGTGCGTATCGTTGTTGGACAAGGAAAAATGTTGCTGGATAGCTTCTGCTATCTGGTCTCCTATCGTCATGACCGGATTCAGCGACGACATAGGATCTTGGAAAATCAAACCGATACGCCGTCCACGAATCCTGCACAGATCCAACTCAGTCCGCTTTAATAAATTATCGCCCTGTAAACTGATCGACATGGCACTGAGATGGGCGTTATTGGGCAGTAACCTTAGCACCGACAAAGCGGTGATGGATTTTCCAGAGCCTGATTCGCCGACCAAGGCAAAAGTTTCGCCTGGGTAAATATCAAAGCTAATATCATCAACGACTGTCTGTCTGCGATTGAAAGTAACACTTAGATGTTCGGCAGACAGCAGCGGCTCAGTCATGGAGAAAATTATGCGGCGCTACTGCCGTCCATTTGCTTAACATCAATGTAGCAGGATCGATTTGATTAAAGGCTGATTTATTCAACAGCTTCATTTCCTATTCTTCTAGGATCAAACGCATCTTGCACCACATCGGCGAATAAATTGGCCGCCAGCACCAAGGCAAACATGAACACAAACGCGGCTGATAATGACCACCACACGATAGGTTCGCGTGCCATTTCCAAGCGAGCGCCGTTAATCATGTTGCCCCAGCTATAGGTCGTAGGGTCAACGCCGATGTTGATATACGACAATACCGCTTCAGCCAACACCAAGGAACTGAAATCGAGCACGACGGAAATCAACACGATGTGCATCACATTTGGCAGGATATGGCGCAGCAAGATGGCATGTTGTTTCACCCCTAAGGCCTGCGCCGCCAGCACATATTCCATTTCCCTGAGTTTTAAGGTCTCCGCCCTGAGCAAGCGGCACAATCCCGTCCAACTAGTCAGGCCAAGAATCATACAGAGAAACAGCAAACGCATATCGGCCCGGACAATAACGCTGGTAAACTCGGCTTCATGATTTGCCATGTACACCTGCACCATCAACACCGATGCCGCTATCAGCAATACGCCGGGAATAGAATTGAGCGTGGTGTATAGGTATTGGATGACATCATCAACCCAGCCCCGAAAAAACCCTGCGAGAATACCGAACAATATCGCCAAAGGCAGCATGATGAGCGTTGTCAGCGTACCGATGACCAGCCCGGTACGGATGCTTTTGATGGCTTGATAGAACACATCTTCACCGACTTTATCCGTACCTAAGACATGATAGTAGAGCGACAGGTAGCCTAGCATAGTGCTAAAAACGACAATGATAAATAACGTCACCACCACTGAGTACATCGCAAAAAATTGGGGGACTGAGCCGTGCTTTAGGTAACTCACGCCAGTAGATAAAAGTATCAAACCAGCAAACAAGGCTAAACCCAGCAAAAATCCAAACCCTGCTTTTAGCAGAATATCAGCTATCTGCTCTTTTTCTGGATCAGCCAAATGCTTGCCGCCATAAACCAGTCGCGGATAACCCCATTGCATACTGCCGTCCTTTGCAATCATCTCCTTGCTGTACAAGGTCGTCGCAAACGGCGCTGAGTAGGTTTTCTCAGTATGCTCCCGCAGCGGCGTAGCGCAATAATCCAGTAGGCTGATAATCTCGTTAGAGTTGTCCTGATTCGACTTGAAATGGATGGAATCCATAAGCCCCACCAGGAGAAAAAACATCAGCACAACCAAGGACACCATCCCCACTTTGCTATGGGCAATTTTATTGAGTGGACGTTGAATATGTTCCTTATCGTGCAGATAAAACGCGATGCCTATTGAAGCTATCAATAAAAGCAATATCAGTACATCGGTCCACAATAAGGTCATGACAGCAGTTTCATTCTTGATTTTCTATGTATGTGGGTGGAACAACCATTCGAGTTATTCAATAGGTCGTGACCTAATCATTTTAACTAAAAATTTCAGCCAGGAAATTTTCCATAGCCTGCCATGACCGCCTGTCGGCATCGGGCTGGTAGACCGTACCAAAACCGGGATCATTGGCAACGGGATTAGTAAAAGCGTGGACGGTATGTCCAAAAGTCAAAAACTGCCAGTCTGCTCTAGCTAGTGTCATTTCCTCCTGAAAGGCAAGCACTTGTTCAGGCGGTACCATTGGATCGTCCCGTCCATGTAAGGCCAGGATTTTTGCCTTGATTTTATTGCTCTGGGTATTGCCTGGAGCGCCTAGCAAGCCGTGAAAACTCACCACGCCTTGCAAATCAACACCCGTCCGCGCCAAATCAAGGACACATAAGCCACCAAAACAAAAGCCCATAGCGGCAATTTTATGGCCATCGACCCAAGGCAATTGTTTGACGGTATTCAAAGCGGCTTTCATGCGCTGTTGAAGCATAAGCCTGTCTGCCATAAAAGGCTGCATCAACTTTGCATTTTCTTCAGCGTCGGTTCCCAGCACGCCTTTGCCATACATATCAAGGGCAAAACCGACGTAACCTAATCCAGCTATTTTTCTGGCCTTATCAGCGACAAAACCATCCCTGCCACCCCAAGCATGGCTAATGAGTACTACAGGCCGTCGCCCTGAAAAAGTATCATCAAAGGCAAAAAAAGCTTCCAGCACCACATCCTCATCCGTATAAACCACAGTATTCTCGACGATTGCCATACTATCTTCCTTTCATTAATTACTTAACTTTATAGCACCCACTTTTTGCAAGGTTTCTAAAAACCCCAAGGAAGCATCTTCCACCATATCCAAGACCCGTTCAAAGCCGAATTTTTCGCCATAGTAAGGATCGGGGACCTCGCGAACTCCCAAGTGCGGCGCATAATCCAGAAAATACTTAACCTTATCCTTGTATTCATCGGGACAAGCATGAATGAGTATTGAATAATTATCGTCATCCATCGCCAGCACATAGTCAAAATAGTCAAAGTCACTGCTGTGGACTTTTCTGGCACGTAAGTGCTGTAATTCTACGCCCCGCTTAAGGGCAGCTTGTTGCGCACGAGCATCCGGCGGATTACCGACATGATAAGCATGTGTGCCAGCCGAATCGACGGTAAACCTTGAAGCCAGCTTTTTTTCATTTATGAGTTTCGTAAATACGCCCTCAGCGGTAGGGGATCTGCATATATTGCCCATACAGACAAAAAGCACTTTGATTTTTTCCATTTTGTGTTGATTTTGTAAAAGCCTTAGAACAGCAGAAAAGTAGCCAAATAATTGACGAGAAGAAACACGCTAACCCATATCACTCGGTTAGTCATGGACATGCTTTTCCAATCACTTACTATGGCGGAACTTAGCTCAGTCCATTCATTTTTTAGATTTTGGCTGACGCTCCTAGACATCTCCACCAGCATTTTCCAAACAAGGTAAATTAGCGCCCCGCCAATGGCAAGCATGATATAAAAAACGATCATTTGTCTTGCTTGCAGGCCAGTTCTAAAAATATGTGCAACTAAATCGTCGAGAAATTGTTCGATGAACTCCAAAATCAGATGTATAAATTCCCATAGAGAGCCAAATATCACATCATAAAAGCCAGCCAAAATACTGATCGCAATTCCGAATAAACTCAGGTAGAAAATAAATTTTCGGTAAATATCTATATTCATTGGCTGCTCGATTACGAATGCAATTCTAGGGAGGCTTAGCCGCCTTGTTAACCTACCCAAACCCTGGCATTCCTGAACAGCCTCATCCATCCGCCATAGTCTTTCCAGTCCTTGGGATGCCATGAATTTTGTGATGCCCTGAAACATCGTTCAGGATGCGGCATCATGATAGTAAAGCGTCCATCGCTTGTCGTCAATCCGGTAATGCCCAAAGACGAACCATTAGGGTTTGCCGGAAATGCGTCCGTTACCGCACCGTAATTATCAACATAGCTCAAAGCGACTTTGTGTCCTTTACCAATAAACGCCGGATCACTAGTAAACTCGGCGCGGCCTTCCCCGTGTGCGACAACCACCGGCAATCGGGAACCTTCCATACCCGCCAGCAAAATAGAAGACGATTGCTGCACTTCTACCATGACCAATCTGGCTTCAAATTGTTCCGAATAATTACGCATAAAGCGCGGCCAATCATCAGCGCCGGGGATAATGTCCTTTAGCCCAGACATCATTTGACAGCCGTTACACACACCTAAACCAAAACTGTCTTGCCGCGCAAAAAATGCGGCAAATTCATCCCTGGCGCGGGGATTGAATAAAATGGACTTAGCCCAGCCACCACCCGCGCCCAGCACGTCACCGTAAGAAAAGCCGCCACAGTCAGCCAATCCGCTAAATCCAGATAAACTCACCCGTCCATGAATGATGTCGCTCATGTGGACATCGACACTGGTGAAACCGGCACGGTCAAACGCAGCCGCCATTTCCACATGACCGTTAACGCCTTGCTCTCTCAATATGGCTATTTTTGGTTTTGCTGTTTTGATGAACGGGGCGGTAATGTCGCCGTTGACATCGAAGGTTAAAGCCGAGTGTAGCCCCGGATCGTTATCATCAGCAATCCGCTCGAATTGTTGCTGGGCACAGTCAGGATTATCGCGTAGCGCTTGCATCCGGTAACTAACTTCCGACCAGGTGGATTGCAGTTCGGCCCGACTAGCGGAATAGATAAGCTTATCGGCATGATAAACCGACAACTGCTGGGGTTTGGCTAGGCTACCGACAATGTGGACACCGTTTGCCAATCCAGCGAGTTTGAACAGCCCGATTACTTTATCGACATCATGGCTGTGGACTTGCAAAACAGCGCCCAACTCTTCACTAAATAATGCAGACAAGACATCTTTGCCAAGATTGTCGATGTGCAAAGACACGCCTAATCTGCTCGCAAAAAGCATTTCTGCCACGGTTGCCAACAAGCCGCCATCTGAGCGGTCATGATAGGCCAATATTTTATTTTGCCTGTTCAGGGTTTGGATGGCATTGAAGAATCCTTCCAATAAAGCCGGATCATCCAGGTCAGGGCTTACGTCACCCATCTGTTGGTAAGCCTGAGCTAACACCGACCCACCCAAACGATTTTTCCCTAGCCCCAAATCAACAAGAATCAGCACACTATCGGCAACATCTTGTAACTCTGGAGTCAGGGTTTTAATGACATCAAGCACTGGTGCAAATGCGGTAATAATCAATGATAACGGCGCGGTCATGGTTTTTTCGCCCGTCGGGCCTTGCCAGACGGTTTTCATGGACAAGGAATCCTTACCTACCGGAATGGCAATGCCCAGTTGTGGACATAAGTCCAGGCCAACGGCTTTGACTGTATCGTACAAGGCGGCATCTTCACCTTGATGGCTCGCTGCTGCCATCCAGTTCGCAGACAGTTTGATATCCCCTAAAGAATCAATCCTGGCAGCGGCTATATTCGTTAGCGCTTCACCGATAGCCATCCGGCCTGATGCGGGAGCGTCGATGAGGGCAATAGGTGATCTTTCACCAATTGCCATCGCTTCCCCAGTTATTGCGTAAAAACCCGACGCGGTGACGGCCACATCAGCGACTGGCACTTGCCATGGCCCGACCATCTGGTCTCTGGCGACCAATCCGGTGACCGAACGATCACCGATATGGATCAAAAAACTTTTATCGGCGACGGCGGGGAACGACAAGACCCGTTTGATGGCTTCGTCCAATAGAACACCACCAAAATTCAGTTCGGTTTTATGTGGCGTGATACGTTCAACCTTACGGTGCATTTTAGGCGGCTTGCCAAACAGCACCGACATGGGCAGATCAACTGGCTTGTTTCCCAACAATGAATCACTAAGTGATAAGTGTTCCTGTTCAGTCGCTTTGCCTATGACCGCATACAGGCAATGTTCACGCTCGCAAAACGCGGAAAATAATTCCAGCGCTTCCGGCTTGATGGCAATGACAAACCGTTCCTGTGCCTCATTGCACCAGATTTGCATGGGCGACATACCCAGATCGGCATTATGGACATGGCGTAATTCAAACTGTCCGCCGCGTCCGCAATCATGGATGATTTCCGGCACGGCGTTCGATAAGCCGCCCGCACCAAGATCATGGATGGAGATAATCGGCGAGTCGTCGCCCAAGGCATTGCAATGATTGATGACTTCCTGGCAACGCCGCTGCATTTCAGGGTTTTCACGTTGGACTGAGGCAAAATCCAGATCTTCCGCACCCGAACCCGAAGCCTGGGATGAGGCCGCGCCGCCACCCAGACCAATCAACATGGCGGGCCCGCCCAAAATTATAATGAGTGCGCCAAGGGGAATGGGCTGCTTGTTAACCAGCATGGGACGGATTGATCCCATACCACCAGCGATCATGATAGGCTTGTGGTAACCCCTGTATTCATTATTGCGATTGCTTACTGGTTGCTCAAAACTACGGAAATACCCGGCCAGATTGGGACGGCCAAATTCATTATTGAATGCCGCTCCACCGAGCGGGCCTTCCAACATGATTTGCAAGGCCGAGGCAATCCGCTCAGGTTTACCAATATCGTCCTCCCAAGGCTGGATATAGCCCGGAATTTTTAAATGCGATACGGAAAACCCCGTTAACCCGGCTTTGGTTGCAGACCCACGGCCCGTCGCACCTTCATCCCGTATTTCACCACCAGAACCCGTTGCCGCACCGGGAAAAGGCGAGATGGCTGTAGGGTGATTGTGGGTTTCAACCTTCATCAGCAAGTGCGCTGCCTCTTCTGTATAAGTATATTCCCCGGTCAGGGGATTACGGATAAAAACTTGTGTTTGATGACCCTCAACCACGGAAGCATTGTCGCTATAGGCCGATAGAATACCTTTGGGGCTTTTGTCCGACGTATTGCGGATCATGGCGAATAATGACTGTCCCTGCTCGATGCCGTCGATTGTCCAGCTAGCGTTAAAGATTTTATGGCGGCAATGTTCGGAATTAGCTTGGGCAAACATCATCAATTCCACGTCAGTGGGATTTCTGCCCAATGATGCAAAGCTGCTGGTCAAATAATCAACCTCATCATCAGACAGCGCCATTCCTAATTGGATATTGGCTGTAACTAAAGCATCACGACCTTGTCCTAAAATATCCACAATTTGCGATGCTTTCGGCTGATGTTCCGCAAACAAATCAGGATCAATCGCACCGAAGCAGACAGTTTGCGTCATGCGATCAAACAATAAGGCCGATAAACTTTTTTTAGCAGCAGCAGACAAACCAGCGTTTGCCGCTATCGAATATTCAATTCCCCGCTCAATACGCTTAACGGAAGCCAAACCGCAGCGCTGGGCAATTTCTGTCGCTTTGCTGGACCAGGGCGAAATCGTTCCCGAACGCGGCACCACCAGCAAGCGTTCTCCATCCAGTTGAGAGATGGCCTCGTGACTACCATAAGAGAGCAGATCTTTTAACAAAGCTAATTCGGTGTCATTCAGATCATCGGCAACATCCACAAAATGTATGAACCGCGCTGTAAGCGAGTGGATGCCTAGCTCTATCGCCCGTAATTGGGAAATCAGCCGATTAATGCGAAAAGTCGATAAAGCAGAGGAGCCAGGGAGTTTAAGCATGTGTGTAAGAACGGGTAGGAATGTGGGTTAGCATCATTCAAGACACTGGGAAGGACAAGAAATGATTCACACAACGCAAAAAAGTGTAATTTCCTCACTTATCCTTATCAGCCAGATCGGCCTTAATGGTATCTGCCAATACTTTCAACAAACGCAAAGCGGCATCATCATTAAGCAAGGGTAAATGTTCTTCGTCCAGGACAATCGCATCGGTCTGTTGGTCGTGTTTCTCCAGCTTGAGGACATATTCCCTGTCATTAATGTCGAGACCCTTGAAGATGAAACTAATTTCATCCATATACGAACCGTCTTGTGCCTTTTTTTCGTCAGGGTCGTACCGGACAGCGATTTGCCCCTGATCATGATTCCGTTCAGTGACTTCGATGGTATTGCGGCTCAACGCCTTACTGACCACGCGCCAGGATTTGGAAAACCCGGCACCTATGCGCAAGCGGCTTTCACCATCATCGTATTTGATAATTTCGACGGATGAAACCGTATCCCTCTCATCGGATTCATCGGCGATTATCACGGGTGTATTGGTAGCTTCTGGAGCTACAGCGGACACTTCTTCTGATGTATTCTCCGCTGAAGTATTATCGAAATGCGGAGGAGCGGCGTTTTCTGTATCAGTGCCGGTCTCGCTTCCTTCAAGATTAGCGGCTGGTGGAGATGTTTCGGATGTACTGCCTGTAGGCTGGTTCTTCCTTAGCTCAGCAGGCCAATCGATCATGGGGATTTCAGTGGTATATTGGTAATCCCTCTCCTTATCAGGAAAATAACTTTGCAGATAACTGCACCCTGCCAGGAAAGCAGTGCCGATACCGATAGCGATAATATCGAATCTATTCTTCATAGTGTTACTCAATAATGTCCGCTTGTTGCATGGCTTGCCGAACTGGGGCAAAACAATCTTCCGTCAGCCAGGTTAACGGCAGGCGAATGCCCTTGGCCATCAAACCCATTTCTGCCACCGCCCATTTCACCGGAATGGGATTAGCCTGGATAAATAGCTGTTTGTGCAAACCTGCCAGTTTATTATCCAGGATTAATGCTGTTTCGGCATCACCAGAAATCGCCGCCATAATCATCCCATGCACTAACTTGGGCGCGACATTGCCGGTAACTGTAATGGTGCCGTTACCGCCCATTAAGCAGCATTCACGGCTGGTGGCATCATCACCGCTATAGATGGCAAAGTCAGGGCCACCCAAACCCCTGATGGTTTTTATCCTGGATAAATCCCCTGTCGCTTCTTTGACACCGACAATATTATTTAGATACGATAGCCGCCCGACCGTTTCTGGCAACATATCGCAAGCCGTACGCCCTGGTACATTGTATAAAATCTGTGGAATATCGACGGCCTCACTAATGGCCTTATAATGCAAGTACAAGCCTTCTTGGGTCGGCTTATTGTAGTAAGGTGTTACGATTAGACAGGCATCGGCACCGACTTCTTTAGCCCTTCGCGTCAAGGTAATGGCCTCAGTAGTTGAGTTTGATCCCGTCCCCGCAATCACTGGAATCCGACCTCTTGCGTAGTCCACCACAGCCTTGATCACGTCACAATGCTCGTCTTCATACAGCGTTGCCGATTCGCCTGTTGTGCCAACCGCAACCAGCGCATCAGTTCCCTGTTCTATGTGAAATTCAACTAATTTCTGTAAACTTGCCCAATCTACCGCGCCACTTTCATCCATGGGCGTGACTAAAGCGACGATACTACCTTGAATCATGAAATCTCTCGATCAGAATGGCTATTTTTTAAACCTAGCCATTATAACAAGCAAATCGTTAAAAAAGGTATGGGGTAAGGGTTGTCCTATTTTGCTAGACTAGCAAGTAGCCTCGATGTAGTGTAACGAAATCGAGGAAAATCGGAGCCTAAAAGCCTAGCTACCACAAGCTCCATCGAGGTTACCGCCCATGCTTAAACAAATCCCAATGTTCCTGATAGGTGGGCAACCCATAGCGCGCGCCTGCTTTTGTGCAGCAAAGCGCCCCCGCCGCACTGGCGTAACGTAAGGACTCAGTCCAAGCCTTGCCGGAAGCCACTGCCGTTGCAAAAGCGCCATGAAAGGCATCTCCTGCGCCTGTTGTGTCTACGACATTGACAGAAAATGCTGGCAAAGCCCCACGCATTTCTCCGCGTTGCCAGATTAATCCCCTTTCGCCCAGCGTAATCACTACATTGGGCAAGATTGCTGCCAGGCGGCTCAGGGCGGTTTCTTCGTCGCCTGTAAGTTGCAAGGCAAATTTTTCCGAACAGACCAGATAATCAACCATGCCCATCAGTGCTAAAGTACCCTCATGCACAGAACCCGCATCCAACACCGTCGATATCCCCTGCTCTTTCGCATATCTAGCAAGCGGCGTGGAAATAAGCGGTTCATGCCCGTCGAATAAGATGACCTTGGCGTTAATCGCTGAAAAATCCACTGCTCCTTCGGGTAACGGCTTGGTTTCCCCCTTATAATTGATTAACGCCCGTTTGCCGTCGGGTTTGACCAATACCATCGAAAGCGGCGTTGGCGACGGGCCCCGAACAACCTTATCAACAACCACTGCGTTATTTTGAAGCTCCTGACAGTGCTTTTCGCCGTAAAGGTCACGCCCTAAATAACCCACGAAAGCTGACCTTAAGCCCAATTTTGAAACCATCACCGCCGCATTAGCCGCAGGCCCGCCACCACAACTGATAAAACTATCAGCGACCATTTTTTCATCGGAACCAGGGTGATGCATCACGGAAAAAACGAGATCATACGAAGCATGACCCACACAAAGAACATCGACTTCTATCGGATTAACAAGCATTAAAAAATTCCCAAGAAACAGTTTTAGCTACATTGTATTAAAGAAATTGGTTATTCCGGCAAGTAAAAAGCATTAGCATCAATAAACTTCATATTGATATTTTCCCCCATTCCAAACTCAGACAAGGTAAAATTGATAGCTTATTCGAAATATTTAGGATACGAAAGTGTTTAGAGGAACAACCATACTCTCTGTGCGCCGTGGCGATAAGGTCGTCATTGGCGGTGACGGACAAGTCACTTTGGGCAATACCGTCATGAAGGGCAATGCCCGTAAAGTCCGCCGTCTCTACCACGACAAGGTTATCGCCGGATTTGCTGGCGCTACCGCCGATGCCTTTACCTTATTTGAACACTTTGAAGGCAAACTGGAAAAGCATAGGGGCAACCTGACCCGCGCCGCCGTGGAAATGGCTAAAGACTGGCGTACTGACCGCACCTTACGCAGGCTGGAAGCCCTGCTCACCATCGCCGATTCTAAAACTTCGCTCATCATATCGGGTACGGGCGATGTCATTGAACCGGAACACGACTTGATGGCGATAGGTTCAGGCGGCGCTTTTGCCCAGGCCGCCGCACGGGCATTATTTGAAAACACCAATCTTGGCGCCCGAGAAATTGTCGAACGGGCCTTAACAATAGCCGCTGATATCTGCATTTACACCAACCATAATCTACGGATTGAAGAACTGGACACGGAACCTAATGAGTGACCGCATGAACCAGATGACCCCTAAAGAAATTGTCAGCGAACTTGATAAGCACATCGTTGGTCAGGCCGATGCCAAACGGTCTGTGGCTATCGCCCTCAGAAACCGCTGGCGCAGGCAACATGTCGATCCCTCCATGCGTGAGGAAATCACCCCGAAAAACATCCTTCTGATAGGCCCAACGGGCGTGGGCAAAACTGAAATAGCCCGCCGCCTCGCGCGTTTGGCGAATGCCCCGTTCATCAAGATAGAAGCCACCAAGTTTACCGAAGTCGGTTACGTGGGTCGCGATGTTGAGTCGATAATCCGCGACCTAGCCGATACCGCCGTCAAAATGATGCGGATGTCGGAAATGGACAAAGTCCAAACTCGGGCTTTTGATGCTGCTGAAGACCGAATCCTGGATATTTTGCTGCCCGAAGCGGATGGCGGCATGATGTCGGATACGGCGCAGTCCACCCGGCAAAAAATGCGTAAAAAATTGCGTGAAGGTGATCTGGATGACAAAGAAGTCGAGGTCGATATTAATGTAATGCCGATGGGCGTTGAAATCATGGCACCGCCGGGCATGGAAGAAATGACCAGCCAACTGCAAGGCATGTTCCAGAACATGGGTTCAGGGCGCACCAAACCCCGCAAGATGAAAATTGTGAAAGCCTTGAAAGTCTTGCAGGAAGAAGAAGCCGCCAAGCTGGTCAACGATGAAGACATTAAATTACGTGCCGTGGAAGCCGTAGAACAAAATGGCATCGTATTCCTGGATGAAATCGACAAAATCTGCAAGCGTTCCGATCATGGCGGTGGCGGGGAAGTCTCGCGCGAGGGCGTACAGCGCGACCTGTTGCCCTTGGTTGAAGGCAGCACGGTCAGCACCAAATATGGGGTTATCAAAACCGACCATATCCTATTCATTGCATCAGGCGCATTCCATCTGACCAAACCATCCGATTTAATCCCCGAATTACAGGGCCGTTTCCCCATCCGCGTAGAACTCAGCGCATTATCGGCTGACGATTTTGTCCTCATCCTGACTGAACCAGACGCATCGTTAACGGAACAGTATGCGGCATTGTTGGCAACGGAAGGCGTTACCCTGACCTTTTCAGCAGATGGTATTCAAAGAATTGCCGAGATGGGTTGGCAGGTGAATGAAAAAACCGAAAATATTGGGGCAAGACGGTTACATACCATCCTTGAGCGATTGCTGGAAGAAATTTCCTATAACGCCCCAGACCTTATGGAAAAAACCATCGTCATTGATGCCGCTTATGTTGATAAACATCTGGCTGAGTTTGTGGAAGATGAGGATTTGAGTCGGTATATTCTTTGATAGCCGGTTCTCGCACCGGCGGGCGAGATACTTTTCTTTGCTTGTCCAAAGAAAAGTATCCAAAAGAAAAGACACCCGGATGCCGCTTAATTCCTGCGCTCCTCGTTTTCAACGGGAGGTGATCGAAGGGGCTTCCACCCCCTCGATCACCGCGATTCATCCCTGAATCGCCCCTAGCGGGTTATCCCCGCCGAAAACTGCGATGCTCGGCGCGGCATAACGGGAAAGGTATTTGTTTCTAAGCTATGTGCCATTGGTTTATACTTGCTCAAACAATACAATAACTTAGTGAAACATATGAAGAATATACGACAACCTAAGATTTTTATAAGACAATCGATGTCGTATAACTTACGTTAGGCGCACCTAGGAGATTTAATGGCGATTTTGACGTCGACGAGCAATTCTGGCTGGTCGCTTCTTCAGAAGGCTCAGTCGATCACTGCGACATGCAGCGAGAATGCCGATGCGCAGGCCGCGATTGTACTCGCATACAGCGCGTTGGAGGCATTTGTGTCGCAACTCGAGTGGCTTGCGCGCCGAGAGACAGACCTGCCGAAGATGCAGGAGCTGGCGGTGTTCCTGATGGCCCTTGAGGACATACGTGCCCAGCTTAAGCGCAAGCTCGACGCGATCATGGTCACCCTCACGTCCAAGCGTGCGAATTGGGGAGGCACACCGTTTCAGGATCTTGCACATCTCAAACTCTTGCGCGACTGGTGTGTGCATCCCAAGCCAGTA
This sequence comes from Methyloglobulus sp., assembly GCF_046714055.1. GTDB lineage: Bacteria > Pseudomonadota > Gammaproteobacteria > Methylococcales > Methylomonadaceae > Methyloglobulus. The sequence goes on from NZ_JBKKBJ010000055.1 coordinate 18,793, forward strand.
GTCGGGAACACGGCCAAGGACGTGGCAGACTCGTGCGAAGCCCGCTTCTTTGTGGAGCGCAGCCTGATCGACGAGAGCGTCCTCGGGCATCACGTGACGTGGGACAACGTCGTCTTCGTGAAGCCGGTCGCTGAATGGGCCTGCGAGACTGTGCGCGCCGTCATCGCACACGTCCTGGATCAGTTGCCCATTTCGGACGCGGCGACACGTGCGCGGCTCTCCTGGCAACGCGCGGTATAACTGGGGGCATCCCGTATACCGCTCCGAGCACTGGCGTTTTTATCGGGATTAGCCGGTTTGGGGTGCGGCAGGGATGCTGCACGTTGCCAAAGGGACTGGAGTCCCTTTTGGCAACCCCCTATAAAAACGACGGAGCGCAGGAAGCAAGCGGCATCCGGGTCGCCTTTTCTTTGGATACTTTCTTTTGTGGAAAAATGCTCCTGCATTTTCCACATTCACCACATCCCTGTGGCTTGGCGAAGCAAAAGAAAGAAACTCGCCTTCGGGTGCGAGAACCCGATTAAAATAATCAGTATTCCTTATTGATAATAAAAATTCATGTTCCAACGCTATGTCAACCGAAATCAAACTAATCCCAACCGATAACCTGATTTCAATCATTCCATTAATCAAACTCCTCAACCCCGCCCTCCCCGAAACCATGTTTAAAACTCGGCTAGAGGAAATGATCGCCCAAGGCTATCAATGCGCTGGCCTATATATCGACAACAAACTCATCGGTATCTGTGGGCTTTGGATCATGACCAAACTCTACGTCGGCAAACACATAGAACCCGATAACGTCTTTATCCTGCCCGAATACCGCCGACTAGGTTTAGGCAAACGGCTGCTGGAATGGGTGTATAAATACGGCAAATCCCAGGGTTGTATTGCCAGCGAACTCAACTGTTATGTCTCCAATGAAACGGGCAATGCCTTTTGGGAACAGGAAGGCTTTGCGAAAATCGGTTATCATTACCAAAAATACCTTGAATCGTCCTGACCTAAATGCGCTTAAAAATTGACCCTTGCCACACCTTACCTACCGATATTAAGCTGCATCAAGTATCCGCCATTCTTGAAATCAGCTTTGATAATGGTGAAATGTTTAATCTGCCCTGTGAATATTTGCGTGTCTACACACCTTCCGCAGAAGCGCTAGGCCATGCGCCTGGACAGGAAATTCTTCAAGTCGATAAAGAAAATGTTACGATTAATGAAATCAAACCCATCGGCAATTATGCAGTAGCGTTTGTATTTAGTGATGGGCATAACACGGGTATTTACAGTTGGGATCTGCTCTACAAGCTCGGCGCGGAGTATCAAACCTTATGGGCAGATTACCTACACAGGCTTGAATTAGCTGGACATCAACGCAAATCCACAGATAACACGGCACAACCATGACAGAAAACAGCAGGACAGAAAACACCACCCATTTCGGCTTCAAAAGGGTCGCTGCCGAAGAAAAAGCCAGCTTAGTTCGCGGCGTATTTGATTCGGTTGCAGGGCACTATGACATCATGAATGACCTGATGTCGATGGGCATACACCGCATCTGGAAACGGATTGCCGTGCAATTGAGCAATGTCCGTAAAGGCGAGCAGGTGCTTGACCTGGCGGGCGGTACAGGGGATCTCACTACATTATTCAAGCAACGGGTAGGTGATGAGGGTAATGTTGTCCTGGCAGACATTAACGCCCAAATGTTAC
>NZ_JBKKBJ010000056.1:0-10385 GCF_046714055.1 Methyloglobulus sp.
AGATAAAGCAAAGCAAATGCTTAAAACGGACGGACATCACCGTTGCACTGCAATGTTATGGAATTGGCTGATCGACATATTGACAGTGCCTATTTTAATAGTTGTTATTAGTACACAGGCGTTTCAACAGATACTGCCCAATGAGTGAAAATTTAAAGCGATTGCTGACTGTTTGTAAAGAACAATAACCTGCATATATTCGCCGCCAATGGGTTTGCATAATTTGCTCGCCGTAACAGGCAGAAACTTCATCAAGATAAGCTTGTATGGCCTTAATAGCCAGCGCCGAGTGCCCTGACGACAAGTTATCTATAGATATATGGACATCGACGATCGCTGAGTTAATGCCCCAAAACTTAAGTTCTTCAGACAGGCGTAGATAAACCTTGCCCAAGCCGCTGAGTTCTATGGCCATATTCAAGCCCAATAGTTCAGGCAAAAGTGCGCTGGGAAATTTAGAAATAGCCATCAGATACACCGGAATATCAAAAGCGCTGCCGATAAAGCCGGGATGGTCGATAAAGTCCTTGGAATAAATAGGCGGCAGTTTGATATTCAAGCTGTTGAGCAATTCTTGATAGATAAAAGGGTGATTTTGCTCCAGGATGCCGTTGCCGGTCTCGTCTTCGTAAATCTTGTGTAAAACAGTGCCAATCGCATGGCTGGAATAGTAATCCAGTTGATGTATGCCTTGTAGCCAACTACCGTCGGTTAGGATTGTCGGCGCAAACTGTTCGATTCCCCAGACATAGGCGTTTCTGGATAGTTTAGGTTTTTTGTTTAATGGCTTATAGGTATCGACTTCGTGCTGATAAATCGAGTGTATATAGCTTTCAAATGCTTGGTGGGAGTATCGGCGGAAAGGTAAGCGGTTAAAGAATTTAGCCCAAACCAAAACTCGGTCTACTTTGTGTTTGGAGATAGGCAATACTTCTGGGAAAAGGTCGTTGTTGACCAGATAAAAATAAAGTTCCCTGTTGCTTAATTTGGCGTAGTTGTCCTGTACTACATGGCTATTTTCTTGTTGCACTTCAAACAAACCGTTTATGGCAGCAGGTTTGCTGGAGATACTCTTTAAACCTACTTTGTAGTTTGCAGATTTATTTTTTTTGCTTTGAGTCAGCCCAGGGGTTAGCTCAGATAATAACCAATTCTTGAGGATGGTTTTCCCGCTTTCATCAAGGACTCCAAACATAGGGCCGTTAAACTCAAACAGCTTTAGTAATCGACTGTTTTCGGGTTTTGCCCGGTCGATATAAGGCGAATGCAATAAGGTAGCGAGAAAGTTTGCACTCTTAAAAGGGTCTTCCTTAAACCAGTCGTCTATGGACTTACTGCCTAACCGGATTTTACCGTGGTGTCCTATTGCGTTAGGGGTAAGGGTTGCCAGCAGTTTTTGCACAGCTTGCCGAGGGGACAGGGTAGTATGTAACTGTGTGCCGATCCGCTGATTGCAGTGTTCAAGCTGTTGTTGATGCAGCCAGAACCCAGCCTGTATCCGCCGCCACAAATCGTCGGTTTGAATTTTAAATTCACCTAAGTACGCCTTGATAATAGCAGTGAAATAGGGTAATTCATGTTTGCGCCGATCACTTCTGGAGGTTAGGAAACTAGGAAGCTTAATGTCGTCACAGTCAGGAAAAAACTGCTCCGGCAAACTTAAGGCTTGGCAATAAGACAAGGTAAAGCCCAGGATTTCTGGAAAAAACACCCTAGGGAACTGGGCTAATGCCAGTTGGATAGCAGCAAAATCGAAAATCTCATCACCAACATCGCTTTGCTTTGCAAACGCTAAGGTATGGACGGCGGGTAACTCAATGCCAGAAGACAGCAAGTGAGCGCTATAGATAGCCCTGCTATTGGCAATGCTTTGATCGTCTTCCGTTAACCGTGAGTACACCGCCATCAGGTCAACGACTAACGGGGTTTGGCTGGTAACCGTTTGTGAAATGTTCGCTAACCAGCTTAGTTCAGTAAAATAAATAGGCGCATATTGAGCTAGGCATTCATTTAGTGCTGTATCAGGCAACTTGTATGGATGCGTGGATACCGTGTTTTTAAGCAGAGTACCCAGATTATTAGGGCTATATTCTTCGCTGAATTTAGACCGGTATTGTCCGGTAACTGTTTGAAAATGCTGTTTCAGATAGCAATATGCGCGGGGCAGGATTGCGTAATTTTCGCTGATATGGATCAATGCGTAGAACAGGTCGCGGCTATTGTCTTTATTATCCAGCGCAGCCGCGTAAGCCGATTTAGAAAAAACCGGTTTTAAAGTTGGCCCTAAAGCAAGATTAAACTCATTCAACTTCATTCATCGCGAGGTTTAGTTATTAAATAATCATTGACCACCAACACATCCAGTCCAGTGGTCATAAACACGGCCAGAGCATCTTCAAGGCTATGCACCAGGGGCTTGCCCATTATATTAAAGCTGGTATTGAGCAGCACAGGCACTTGGGTAAGCTGGTAAAAATTTTCGATCAGTCCGTAAAAACGCGGATTCCACTCTTTTTTGACCGTTTGTAGCCGTCCAGTTCCATCGACATGACAAACCGCAGCGATTTTACTCCGCATGGCTTTTCTAATCTGCAGCGTTTTATCCATGTAAGGCGACTCGTGGTAGTTCTCGAAATACTCATCGGCGTGTTCATGCAGTATGGAAGGCGCAAAGGGGCGAAACATTTCCCGGAATTTGATCCTTTCGTTGATGACATCCTGGGTGGCAGCCTCTCTGGGATCCGCGAGTATAGACCGGTTGCCTAAAGCCCTGGGACCAAATTCGGCGCGGCCTTGTACCCAGCCAACCAACTTGCCATCAGCCAGTAACCGGGCTGTTTCTTCGGATATGCTGTCGGGTAAATGCTGAATGTTGAGCGAGCGGTTGAACCGTATCAAACGTTCCACCGCATCATCCTTAATCGTCGAACCCGTGTAAGGTGTTTGCAGTCGTGGCGATTTTATCTGCTGTGGAAAATCTTCATGATACGCTAACCATGCTGCGCCTAAGGCACAACCATCGTCGGCGGGTGCGGATGGGATATAGGCTTGTTTGAATTCGGTATGTTGTGTGATTTGCCCATTAAAGGAAGAATTTAATGCACAACCGCCCGCCACGGCCAAGTTATCGCATTGGGTAACTTTATGCAGGTGACGCAATAACTGTGTGGCCAGGTCGGCAAAGAAAACCTGGCCGGTGTAAGCAACATCTGCTTTTTCCTCTATTGGGCTGTTGGGGTGTTGTTTAAACTCGTCCAGCTTGGCGATTTGCTCAAACAATCCTTCGGCAGGGTGTTTGCAATCAAAGCCATTGACGACAATGATAGAACTTAACAAGGCATAAAGTTTTGGGTTGAGTTTGCCATAAGAAGCCAAGCCCATGACTTTCCATTCTTCGCCCTTAAGCCAGTCAAACCCGCATAACTCAGTGATTTTCATATAAAACAAACCCAAACTGGCTTTGCTCAAGCCTTTGGCCTCGTGCAACCGCTCCAATTTCCGGTTCCGGTAGCGATAAAAAGCCATCGCGCCATGTTCCCCGTAAGAATCAATCACCGCACAGGCAACTTCCTCAAAGGGACTGCCATAACAGGCGGTTGCTGCATGGGTGAGGTGATGGTCGTAATCCTTAAATGCAATCGAACATTCCGGGAAATATTCCTGGATAATCCTCACCAGATTGAGACCAGCACGGTCTATGCTGTTGGCTTGGCAGGCCATCATGTGGTGCAATTGATAATTCGTCAAGGGTGAGTGCAGTTTTTTGATACCAGTTTTCAGTAAACCCGGAGCTGACAAAAAACCTAATTTTTTGACCGTGGTTTCGTAAAACGGCCGTTTTTTCCGCCAATTGATGGCGAGCACAAATTTTTCAGGATTAGGACAATATTCTTCCAATAGTTCAGGGATGCGAAACAACTGGTCGGGTTCGCAATTGAGCGCACGCTTATTTTGCAAAAACCGTTCAGTCGCCTCGGCAAACAGCACTACACCTGCATCGCTAATGATAGCCAAGGCGGAATCGTGATAGGTGACCGATAGCCCTATGTAATAGGTTGACATACAGTTTTTGCTTTTCGCTCGTGTGCAAGTTTTTTAATCGGCAGTATAGAGTTTTTGTGGTGCCCAACCTAATATTTCTGCAATAACCTAAGCTTGAAAAGTTAGGGATCAACCAAATTTATTATTCAACATGCTTGGATTCGACAAACCCGCTAAATTTTTCGGAATAGAGGAAAGGAATAGTTCATTTCTGTAAGTAGCCTAGTTTTTATCTGATGTTGGCTGTTTACATCAATACTGAAAACTTTTAGATTTAACCCACTGTATAAAAATCGCTTATTAATACTATTAAGCGCTAGTGATCTAACAAAAAAGGGTATTCGTAAAACCGTGTGGAATTATGACGCCAAAATTAATAAATTCTTCATTAAAAAAGAAAAGACATCGTTTTGCAAGACCTGACCCCGCTCCTGTTTTTATCGACTTAACGGCCTTTGTTCTTCGATTGAGCGCTTTTATATGCGCCTACCGTGGCCGATAGCCGCGCTTCCCGGTATTGCGGTTAAGTTCCCGACTGATGGCCGAAGCGGATACGCCTATTATCTCGGCTATTTGTTTTTGGTTCTTTTGGGCTTTCTTTAAGACATCAATCTGGTATCGTTGTACTTCGGCTAGCTGTTTATAGCCTTTCATAAGCTTCCTCATCTTTGGTCGGATTGAAAAAAGCCTTGAACTATAACAGCTAGCCCTTCTCAATTCAGTTGAAAAATGAATTGCACTTATGAGTTGAATCTAAGTTACTATACACAAATCCATTGACATCCATAACACCAATTAGGAGTTCAACCTCATGAAATGGCAGCACAGCATCCCGGCCGCTTTCCTCGCGGCTCTCACAATTATGCTACTAACTGGCGCCGCCCGCGCCGAAACCGTGTCGATAGACATCACCGCCGAGGTATTCGGTATCATTACTCCCGAAAACGTGCCGGGGGGGGGTAATTAGGCGATACTATTTCGGGCACTTACGTTTACGATACCAACACCCTGGACAGTTACCCCGCCGACTCAACAAACGGTCGTTACTTGCACACGACCGCACCCTACGGCATGGATCTCAGGGTAAATCGAAGTGGGCTGCGATTTCGCACCAATCCCGACAATGTCAATTTCTCGCTCTTAGTGGTCAATGATCATTACAATGGGTACGATTCTTATTCCGTGTTCTCTGCTCCCAACCTTTTAGAAGTGCCGCCTCCCCAAAGCAGTAGTTACCCTATTGGTACTATTGGATTTCAACTCAGCGACAGTACCATGAATGCGCTATCCAGCGACGCGCTACCCACGACGCCGCCGTTCCTGGACGATTGGCAACAGCCACTTTATTTACTGATTGAAGCCTCCTATTCCCCCTTTGAATCCTTCTACGCCATTCAGGCTAATATAACCTCCGCAGTCCTCTCTGACGGTGGCGGCACCGATGCCAACGGCGATGGCGTGGAAGACGCCATCGAAACCGCCCCTGGCAGCTTCGCTGATACGCGGACGCCGCCCACGACGGGGTCCATCGTTGATGCCGGGAGCCTCGGCGTCACTGTTGCCGATTCCACCGACCCAGCCCAGGGCGTAGTGATAAGGGCAGGGCCGGGTTCTGGCCAGGCAAGTCTTTTAGTATGTGGTTTTCCGGTGTTGCTCTCCCCCGATAGCACTACGGTGATCACTTGCGGAAGTATCGAAGTGAACGTATCCCAGGGTGGTCTAGTGGTAGTTCAGTTAAATGACACTGTGACCGTAAACCTCGGCACCGGTGCCATCGCTAAGATAACGCAGGTCGAGAATGGGCCGTTCTATGTCGAAAACAACGGCGACAACCAAGCGGTTACCGTTACCCAGAACGGCAACACCACCATTGTCAATCCGGGCCCCCCTTATGTGGTCGGTCACTTGGTGACGGGCTATTTTCAGCCGGTCGACATGAACGGGATATTCAACGTGGTAAAGGCCGGTAGCGCCGTGCCGCTAAAGTGGCGGATCACCGAGGTACCGGCGGGTACGCCGGTCACCGATCTGGCATCGGTCAAGCTGAAAGTTCAGGACGTGAATTGTAATCTCGGCTTCACTACGGATCAGCTGGAGGAAGTCGCTTCGGGCGGCTCTGGCTTGAAGAACCTGGGTGGCGGAAACTACCAGTTTAACTGGAAGACGCCGAAGAGCTATGCCAATTCTTGTAAGAAGTTACTACTTGACCTCGGTGGCGGCTTATTAGCACCGCCTGCGCTGTTCAGCTTCAAGTAAAGAGCGCAATACGCCTTAGCAGGAAAATTGGGGCTGGGGTCGATGTCTCTGTAAGATGCCGATTCCGGTCCCTTTTTTACTCCCGACTGCTGCTATATTATCGTAGCAAGTAGCCTAATGGTATAGACCCCTCCCCTTCCCAACGGCATCGCGAGGCGCCAAAGTGGGAGGGTAAAACCACCCCTTAACAGAAGAAGAGGAATCCGCCGTGAATAGTGCGACAATGAGCCTGGACATTGCAAAGGACGTTTTTCAGGCACACGGCGTGGGTGCACACGGCAAGGTCGTGTTGCACAAACAACTCAAACGGAATCAAGTGCCGGCCTTTTTCGCCAACCTGCCACCGTGCTTGCTAGCCTTGGAAGCCTGTGCCGACGCGCACCACTGGGCAAGGGAACTGGTCAAGCTGGGGCATGATGCCCGACTGATCGGCCCCAGTTCGTCAAGCCCTACGTCAAAGGCAGCAAGGACGACGCCAACGACGACGCGGCCAGGAACCTATATATTGTGCGCCAACATGGGAAAACGCTTAAACAAACAAGTCCGACAACCGATTTTATAAACAGTTAGCGAGGTTACAACAGCCACTCCAAAGTTGCGGAGCATTTTGCAACACGGTGGCAAACCGGTCAGGCCGGTGTTTTCAAGAATCCGCTTACCCCGAGCCTTCGAGGCCGATAACGTAATAGGGACGGAAACACGCGGAAACCCATCAGAGCCAGAGGTGACAAGACCTCAACAATAGGCCGGATAGTTGGCAGCAACTGCTTACTGACCGCTGCAATCGAAAAGAAAAGGCTTGCAAAAAAGAGGAGTCCGTATATGGGGTAAGATCAGATACCGACATAGATGAAGCTTAAGGCATAGTTCAAGATAATTGGAATCAATGATGTAAGCGCATCAAAATTATCGCATCGCCATGAGGGACTTTAAGCTCCAACACCATGATGGTAATGATGATGGCAAAACGCCATCGCTGAATGCTTCCAATTTAGTCTTATCCATACTGGCCCCCGTTCATACTTAAAGAAACTTTCACTTTACAAAAACGGATACTAACGTTGAGAACAAATATTTCATTCATGCGGTCGAGGTTAGCTATAAGGAAAGTATCTTGAGCTTGAGCGAAAACCTCAATCCCAAAATGACATCAATACCTTTCCATGCCTAATTAATTGGCAGCTAAAAACCAGGTTGACGCTATCTGGTTATGCGTTACACCTAACTTGGCTTGGATGTCGTCCAGTAATTCGTGCAATTGCACCGGGGTGATGCGATGGATATCGGTAGCCATTAATGAAGCTGACAACGTTGTCAGATTGTCGGTTAATCCTTCTGACCGCGGAAGGCGTTTAATGTAGGCTTCAACCTCATTGATACAATACCCAACCGAGCGAGGAAAATTTGGATCCTTGAGCAAGTAATCCAACACATCTGCGCTACTGATCCGATGCCGCCGGTGCTTTCGATACATAAGCAGGGCGCTTAAAGATTTCAGTACATTTATCCACAAGGTATTTTCGTATTGACGCGTTTCATCGCTACGGTCTTCCGCTAACAGAATTGATGCAATATCCAGTATACGCGTAGTCATGTCAGCCCGCTCAATACTTCGCCCTAAACGAATAAAGCGGAGAGCATCGTCGTGACTCATCGCTCCCGACAAAAATCCAGTGAAACGTTGGCAACCCCGCATAATCTCATTCAATATTAATACTCGCCCCCGGCGATTGGTGGCAATGCCCACATTATCCTTAGCAAACAAATACATTTCATTGACTTGCTGCCAAGCTTCATCGGGCATGAGCTCACGAGATGTACGGATATCTTCCCGGGCAGAATTCAAAGATGAGAACAACGAACCTGGATTGGCAGTGTCGGTCAACAGGAAGCGCATCGTGTTTTGCTCGTTGGGAACCTCATAAAGTTGAAAAAACGCTTTCTCCGCACCGAATATAGTCAGCAGATTGCGCCAACTCATTTCTACATCCTTCGGCAAATCGAACATGAGATTCATGTAGACACTCAGCAAACGCGCTGTGTTTTCAGTCCGTTCCAGAAACCGGGCTAACCAATATAGACGTTCGGCAGATCGAGATAACATAGTTACATGCCTGTATTGATAATCCAGGTATCTTTACTGCCGCCGCCTTGAGAAGAATTGACGACCAAAGAACCTTTTTTCAAGGCAACACGAGTCAGCCCACCGTTAGTCACGAAACTATTTTCCCCTTGCAGGATAAAAGGGCGCAAATCGATATGGCGTGGTTCTAATTGATTATTACATAGCGTGGGACAGGTTGACAGCGCCAATGTGGGTTGTGCAATATAGTTACGTGGCTGATCCTTGATAATTTTATGAAACTCCTTGATTTGCGCCTTAGATGCATGCGGGCCTACCAACATCCCATAACCACCGGACTCATTGGCGGGTTTTACCACCAGTTCGTCCAGATGCGCCAACACATAGGCTAGCTGCTCAGGGTCACTGCATAAATAAGTCGGGACATTGGGCAAAATAGGCTCTTCATTGAGATAATAGCGGATCATTTGCGGAACATAGCTATATATGACCTTATCGTCGGCCACACCAGAACCCGGCGCGTTAGCCAATGATACATTTCCTGCCTGCCAAGCCCTTAACAGGCCCTTCGCACCTAACATAGAATCTTTACGGAACACTTCGGGGTCTAGGAACTGGTCATCGATACGGCGATAAATAACATCTATCTTTTCCAGTCCGTTGATGGTGCGCATATAGACACAATCGTCCTCTTGCACCACTAAGTCGTCGCCTTCGACCAGCTCTGCGCCAATTTGTTGGGCTAAAAATGCATGTTCGAAATACGCTGAGTTGTAAATCCCCGGTGTTAGGACCGCGATCCGCGGAATGTCACTATGCTCGGGGGCAATAGATACCAACATTTCTAATAAATGAGCCGGATAATCGTCAACGGGCAGTACATCCAGGTCTTGCAACAACTCTGGGAATACCTTTTTGGTTATACTGCGATTTTCGATCATGTAAGACACGCCCGATGGAACGCGCAAATTATCTTCGAGTACATATAAGGTTCCATCCTTATCCCTGACTAAATCACTGCCACAAATATTCGCCCAGATTCCGAACCTGGGCTGCATACCCACACATTCCTTGAGGAAATTGGTTGAGCTGCTGATAATACTTGCCGGTATCAAACCCTCCTTGATAAACAATTGTTCGTTATAGGTATCGTTGATAAAACAATTTAATGCTTTAAGACGTTGCTTTAAGCCGACTTCCACACGAAGCCATTCTTTGTATTCGATGATACGGGGAATAATATCGAACGGCCATGCCCTATCGATATTACCTTCCTCACTATATACCGTAAAAGTAATACCCATTTCCATGATCGCCAAATCAGCCGCAGTTTTACGAACATCCAATGCGTCACCGCCAAGACTGTCCAAGTAACAGCTCAAGCGATAGCTGGACGCTCGCGCTTTATTTGCAGAGCAACGCATTTCGTCATACGCATCAGTAACTGTGTATTGATCCCATAATGAAGCCATATTACATAACCTCTGATAATTGTGAAGAAATACGTCTGACTCAATTTCTCTTCGATGTTGAAAAAAGACGCAAATTCTTTAACAGGAAAAGCGCCTAGAGGATGTGCAACACACGATGAGAACAACTTTCAATCTAAATTAAAGCATGATTGATGCCATTCTTAATTAAAATGCACTTTTGGGTCTATCATCAGGAAAAATAGAAGCTTAAGTGAACTTGTATTTTTTAATGCACCGCTTTTGTGCGCTTATTTATGTTATTGCTTTCCAATTTGGTGCGTTGACCACGTTAAAAGAAGTTATTCTAGTCGAAGTATAATTGTAGACCGGTTAGGCGATTCACCGTTGAGGGCTTATGTTTCGGCTTTAGCATTTTAGTACTGAGTCGATGGGTGGGTTATGACGTGCTTTTTCCAGCCATAAAAAAGCCCAAGGGCTGTTGGCCCTTGGGCTTGTCATTAAGGGCTTGGCGATTCCCTACTTTCGCATGGCAAACTGCCACACTATCATCGGCGCCAGGCGGTTTCACTTCC
>NZ_JBKKBJ010000057.1:0-5366 GCF_046714055.1 Methyloglobulus sp.
TCACCCATGAGCGCAATGGCACTGGTTTTGCCAATGCCCTTGATGCCGACTGGCAACGTGAGTATTCGCTTGGGTCCGGGATGTTTGCCAATCAAAACCAGCGCCTCAGCCGTTAAGTGGTCGATGCGTTTCCCCAACTGGACGATAGCCAATTTGGCGTCTTTCAGCACCGCTTTCGGTGTTTCTTGAGTGGCGGTGAGCGCGTGTAGATGGTTTTTCGCGGCCGCTTTCTGACCGGTTAACGAACGCATTCACGCGGCGAGCGAAGCTGCGCAAGGCAAGTTTTTCATTGGATGGGCGAGTCCAGGCGACGAAGTCCATTCTCGCGGCGTATTCGGCCAAAGTATCGGCATCGACGGCATCGGTCTTGCTGTTTTTCATCAACACCTTGGCAACGTTATGGGCGGCTTTGGGATTAATCACCATGAGCAACACTCCCGCATCATGCAAGGAAAGGGCTAAATCGAAGTGATGGATACCTGTCGCTTCCAGACAGACAATGAGACTTGGCAGCTTGACCAGCTTCTTGACCAATCGGGCCCGATCGGCGGCGGTGTTGGCGAACTTCTGAGGATCGAACGGCTTGCCATTCTTGCGGATCACCAAAATCAGTTCCTCGGCACCGACATCAATGTCGGCGAAGAGCGGTGGCTTTGGTTCATGGTCGATTTTATTCAGTTGAATGTTCGTCATATTAGTTTGTAAGAATGAGGGTAAAGAAAGTTGACTACTCACTGGTTCGAGGCCCTGCACAGGCACCTACCTTCCTTGTGTATACAGGCTCTAAGCCTCAGATACTCCACGGCATGGGTGAATAGGGCGGGGGCCAATCTACCGAACAGGCTCTGGTTAACAACCAGTCCTCAGGGTGGGACGGCCTCCCAATGAACCGTTAAAGCTTACTTGATCTCCTTGGCAATATTTCATTAAATTTGATCATACAAGGGTGGGCTGAGGCACGAACCCCAACAAAGAAAGGTAATGAGACAAAGATATGCGCTATAGAAGATCTGACACAGCAGGTGGGACGTACTTTTTCACAGTAAATCTGGCAGAGAGACATTCCGACTTATTGACACAAAACATACAGGATTTATGTGAGGTTATCAACATGGTTAAACATGCACATCCTTTTGTCATCGAGGCAATGGTCGTATTGCCCGAACACCTTCACGCCATTTGGCGCTTACCGCAGGGTGATGCCCGTTACCCAGCGCTGGGGCTTGATTAAGGCTGGGTTTTCCAGGCGCATAGAAAAAACAGAACGCATCCGTGCCAGTCGGCAGGCCAAGCGGGAACGGGGATTATGGCAGCGCCGTTATTGGGAGCATCAGATCAGGGACGAAAACGACTTTGAGAGACATGTGGATTACATCCATTACAATCCAGTAATGCATGGTTATGTTAGCCGCCCCATTGATTGGCCTTTTTCAACATTTCATGGCTACGTGCAACGAGGGCGGTTGCCAGCGAATTGGGCTAATGGTATTACGGAAGTCGCCACAGGAGGTGAACGGTGATTTGTTAAGCTTCATTGCATTCAGCCCAACCTACGGCCCTTTTTAGGACGTATATCACAAAATTACTTGCAGTACTATTTTATACTACTTTATGTATATCAATTTGTAGCGCAAACGAGAGTCTAGATCAGGAAAAATTTAAAAAGTGGGATTTTGCATTAGATCAAAAAAACGTTGTAGTGTTTCAAACCAAATAGAAAACAATGATTGTATTAATCATGAATATAAGGTTTCAGATACGGAGCTAAATCGTCTATACAAGTTGCTAATTAACGATCTTGTTAATCCTGAACCTTTAAAAAAATCACAACTGGCTTGGATTACATTTCGTGATTTATCATGTAAGTATGAATTATCAGGGCTGACCAGCGAAGGTAGTTTGAATGCTTATGGAAGGTTGGCTTGCCTGATTGATCTGACAGAAAAAAGAATTCTTGATCTAAAGGTTTACTCTACATGGACTTATGATGGAAGTCCTCCAAGAAAGCATTAATCGATTTACTTCCGTATTTTAATTTTAAAAGGTACTGCTATGTCAATCAATTTACATCTAATTAATGGTCAGGATCAATATGACCTCATGCGCTTCAGAATAATTGCCCAATTGGAAGGGCGAGGGAAGCCTATGGGTCGCAATTTCAGATTGATATTAGCTGGATGGTTTTTCTTTTTTGCATCGTCAACAGTAAATGCTGCCAGTTTTGATTGCACAAAAGCAGCAACCCATGTTGAAAAATTAATTTGTTCAAACTCCGAAATATCAGAACTGGATAACGAAGTTAATGCTGATTACCACAAAGCACTGGATGAAACTAATAATGAGTTGCGAACTGGTTTGATAAAGCAACAAAAGCATTGGCTGAAATTTATGCGCAATCGCTGCAAAGATGAGTTGTGTCTTAAACATGCTTATTGGTCAAAACTAGCTGAATTAAAGATATTTTTTTTCATGAATAATCCAAATGTTTATGGCCTTGCGTATACAAAATCCCCCTATAAAAATGAAGCTGAAAAATTAGAGCCGATAAAACAAATATTGACTACCACTAACTTTCGTATAGGAGATGAATATGATCCATTGGCTTGTAAGCAAATCTTCAACGATCTCAAGCAAATGAAAAATATTAGCTTTCTTGAGTCTAAAGTAAAAACAGACAGTTATGAAGATGCGGCCTTAGACCCGTGGAAGCAATACTGTAAAAGTGGTCAATCGCTTAATTTTGTTCGAGTATGTGACCCAAAATTCAATACAGATCGCCCTGAGGCAGAATTGGATAAGTGGTGTGCTGTGATATATGGTGAGCAACCTTTTAAAGTTTTTGAAATACCGACTCAGGCAAAAAAGAAAAAACACTACATTCTTTATATGGGGTCTGCTTCTGGGGCAATGAATACCAAACCTCGAAGAGGTGGCTTCCGTAGCGAATATGTGGCAGGTTTTCACGAACTGGATGTTGCAAATTGTAAAGTGACAAAACACTGGAATGCGCCGATAACCGAGCCATCGCATTACAACAGCATTATTAAGTATAAAGATGACTATTATTTTTTAGTATTAGAGCCATCTAGTACCAGCGTTAATTATTTTTTATCAATCGGCTCTATTGATAGCGAAGATAAATCTTGTCGCTGGTATCCCGTAATAAATAACACAACGACTAACTCAGGAGAAAAATAACCATGACTACAATTACCGCAACCCCTCTTGCTGGGGACTTCAACACTGCATTATTCAATTTTCTTAAAACCCGTGGTGTTGAAGGTTTTGAGCCATTTGTCTACACAGATAGCCGCAATATCCCTACCTTAGGCGTAGGCTATGCACTTGTCACTGGCTCTCCAGGGCATTGGCAAGTAAGAGCTAATTATCAATCAGAGTTTGCCGCAAGCGGTATCAATTTAACTGCATCTGAACTAAATACACTTCAGACTAAATTGCAAAATGCCGCAGATGCGTTAAATGGCGTTGCAGGTGCGGTCAATTCTTTTCAGCATGACAAAAATATACTTGGATGGAAAATCACTGTTGAACCGCAAGCCTTGGCTTTATTTAATACTATTATTCCCCAATACGAAGCCACTGTTAAAACATGGCTGGGTAGTAACAATGTTGCTATCTATAACAGTTTGCTGGGCAGTCGAGAAATGCTGGTACTTGAATCACTGGCTTATAATGGTTTTTTCGACGTGGGTAAAAGTCCCAAATTGCATGATGCAATAACTGATGGCAACAGAGCCGAAGCTTGGTATGAAATTCGCTTTAATACATCAGCCAATAACATTACGCGTGACTATGCACAGGGAGCTATTTTTGGGCTATATGAACCAGGTGATATAACTGGAGATGAAGCGCTAAGTGTCTATCAAATGTACACCAAGCATCACGATACGATAGTTGCCGATGATAAAACTCATGCATCATTAATTGCTCCTGCAAATGGTATTTTATCGACAGCAGGCGCTCTAGGGGCGGCTCAAAAATTAGAACTCGAACTCCGCCGAGCAGCGGACACCATCGAAACGGAATATCTCACACCCAAGAACCTATCCCTTGGCTCCATTAACCCTCTCAATATTCAGATTAGCTACGACGGTAAACCCAACTTAACGGGAGAGGATGACACCACCCGTACTGGCCATATAGATGATTTATTGATCGGTGACGCAAACGGGAACATACTGGAAGGCAGGTCTGGCAACGATATTCTATTAGGCGGCCAAGGCAATGATACCTATATTTATAATCAGGGAGACGGCTTTGACACCATAGTGGACACCGACGGCATGGGCCAAATCAAGGAAGACAACATTGTCCTTTCAGGCGGCAAGCAATACGGCGACGGGCGCGTCTACCAAGGCACGGATGTCAACAACAAAAAGCACAATTACGTGTTTGTCACCGGCAACAAGGACACCGGCGGCGACGTGGTGGTCGATGGCAGCATGTTGGTCAAAAACTTCCAGGTCGGCAACCTCGGCATCAACCTGGCCGGCCCTGACGCCGAACCCCAACTCAACCTCAGCCCGGAAACCATTGATCCCCCCATCCTTGGCGACTTTGAGGCCTTGGACACCGACCCCACCACCGACGGAATACAAAGTGAACTCGATAGTTGGGGCAATATAAAAATCGACCCCAACCAACCCAAACCCGACCAAGTTGATTCCTTGAACGACACCCCCGGCAATGACCACATCCTAAGCGGCGGGGGCGATGACACCATCGTCGCCCTGCGCGGTGGCAATGACCTGATCGAGGCGGGGGACGGCAAGGACGGGGTTTACAGTTACATTGGCAACGATGTCGTCAAGGGCGGTGCCGGTGACGACACCGTGTATGGCGGAATGGGCGATGACATCCTCATGGGCGAGGCCGACCGCGACAAATTAAATGGCGAAGGCGGCAAGGATGTCCTGATGGGCGGCGTCGATGGCGACATCCTGTCCGGCGGCGCAGAAGACGACAAGCTCTATGCCGATACGCAAACCAACAGCGGGCTTAAAGGCGACTGGTTGGCCGGTGGCGGCGGACAGGTGTGGGGTTTACGCAAAGCGGCTAATGGTAGTCTTTGGAGGATAGAAGGGAGTCGCTATTTTTGCGAAAGCTTGTTTTGGTCATCCCATCCCAAGCAAGCGGCAAAAACTTAACGCGACCGCCAATGCGTGCGGCTGCCCCAGCCGTCCTGCTTCCCTCGTTTTATACCCAACAAGGGGTATAAAACATTGGTTACGCAATGACTCGACGCGATGTCGGAATGCTTTGCATTTTCACTACGCAAAAAAACGCTTCGTGAAAACGCCCAGCCCTATCGCTTCTGGGGACTACTCGACTCCTGTCTCGCAGCG
>NZ_JBKKBJ010000058.1:0-5103 GCF_046714055.1 Methyloglobulus sp.
GCCAAGGTTTGTCCAGAAGGCCACATTGGTGTTCCTATACTTTTCGTCATCGTCCTTAAATTCATGCTGCACCAAATATTTCTGGAAACCCGCATCAGTGAACATATCTGCAAAGCTGACAATCATGATTACGGTAGCCACTACCCCAAAGGCTTCAGGCGCCAGAATCCTGGCCAAAACCATAGTGGTAACGGGAGTGACAATTTTTGCGGCTATTTGGGTTATGGCCGACCATTTTACTGAGCTCGCAACCTTGATTTGGAGGTTATTTTTTGCTGCATTCAATTTATCACCATAATAATCCTTTAAAATCAAATTTTTCATGGCCACCCCTTGGTTAGAGACAAGGCAAGAAATGAGCGGATAATTTTTTGGAATTGTTAATTAAGTATAGCTTTTAGGTCGCCGTTTCGTTTGAGCATTAAAAGCATGACGGAATATTTAAGCATATCCTTGCTTTTGCTATAGCACTTCGACTTTCGGCGTAGCCTAGCCAGAAAATGCCTGAACAAGCTGTTATAGCCTTCAACGGTATAGGTTTCGGCTTTTGATTGGGTATGCAACGCGTACGGAACGAATTTTTCATAAGGACTCCAGTAATCGCTTATGACATCGGTTATGCCATTGTTTTTGATTGCATCCCAGAGCTTTCGTCCGGTGTCGGTGTCGCGGGAGTCCACTTCGCAGTTGAGGAACCGCTTCCCATGTCGATCAACAGCAATCCATATCCATCAATAGTTTTTTTTGAGCCGATATAGGTATGCATTTCATCCATCTCGACCACATCAACACCGGCAGCAGAGCGGATGGCCTCAATGGACTCGCCATGCGCCTTGATCCAGTTGTAGACAGCAACATGGCTGCATTTCAGGAACCGGCCAATGGAACGGAAACCCAATCCTTCCAAGTACAACTGCAGGGCTTCCCGTTTCGTTGCCGGGCATATCCCCCGATGCTGAACGGTATGCCTGTGGCCGCAAGATTTGCATCTGTATCTCTGCTTTTCTTTGACTATGCCGTCTTTGGCACAGTCTAATGAACCACATTTTGGACAACTCATGATACATTCGCTCTATTTGAAATATGCTAATAGTAACATTATCTATACTTAAGATTAACAATGCCATTTTTTTAACATTAAGGGTATCTTGCCAATCATGCTTCTTATCTGTTTTTTTTGATCAAGCGCCAAGTCCCATGAAACCAAATTAAAATAGTGTAGTTCATTATGCAGTTTCTTGACTGTTTCAATGATGTTGTTATATATTGGAATTTCTATATGACTAAACGAGGCCTTGGTAAAGGGATGTATGTCATATTTGTACTCGACACGGGTACGGATTGCGACTTTTGTCCCCCTCTCCCTTCGGGAGAGGGCTGGGGTGAGGGGTTTCTAAAAAGCGCAATCCATGGCCGTTCGCAGTATATAAAAATTTTCCTGATTACCCATAAGCCTCAGCTAATTTCAAAAGTCGACCTGGCATAGGGGGCGTCCGCACGGCAACATAGGCAAAGCGGGGCAGCATGTCTTCCAGTTGGAACCTTCGATTATGCCGGTAGCAGAATTCGGCCAGATAACGCGGCAAATGCTTGGGGTTGATGGCATGGTAAGTGCCCGTGATTGCATTTTTCACATTGCCTATCAGGGTGTTGACCCAAGTAAACTCCGCTTTGGCCACGCTTTGTGGCCCGCCGCCGGTGACCATGCTGTTATGGCCACACCCGGCCTCCGTGACGGCCGAAAAACAAGGCAACCCGTCCGAAATGACCGTGCTGTTTGCTTGTAAATGCCGCTTTGCCCAGCGTGAAATTTCGGTCAGCCGAAAGCCGTTGACCACATCCATGTCCGTCGCCATGGGATGGCCTTGTTCATTCAGGAACACCGCACCGGTTCGGCGATGCCTAAATCCTGGGCCGCCTTGGGGACACCGTCCCGATCTGCGCGTCCGGGCGCTTGTCCTTTAAACTGTGCCGTGTATTTGTTGCGTACTGTTGTCCTGGCTTCTTCTTTCTTGATTTTCATTGCTGACCTCGGTTTGAGAGATTGCTCTCTTAGCCGAGTGTCCGCTAGAGCGGGGCAAGATCAGTGTTTACCTTCCCGCAATTCATTGGCCAGACACCATCTTATATTACTGTCTGGATTTTGGGGTCCACTATAACATTCAAACGCAACAGAACTCGACATTTCACCCTGACCATCTAGCTGCGTGCCGATCATGATAATTACATCCTTCTTCAAGTCGCCCCCAATTCGTCTGCTATGGCTTGGTGCAGGATATCTAGGCCTCGCTGAAGTATGTCGTCCGCAATGGTAAGAGGCGGAAGCAGTTTGAGCACTGCGTCGTCCCTACCTGCTCGTTCGATGACGAGACCGTTGGCAAAGCAGCGGATACCGATTCGCTTAGCTATGGCACCCCCGCCGACTCCGGTCATATCAACACCCCAGATAAGTCCACGACCACGAACCTTGATAGCCTCGTGCAGAGGAGCGATCCGAGTCTCGAGAAAATTCATGACCATCTCCTCGTGTCGCCGAACTTGTGAAGGAAGGTCTGTTTCTGCCGCGAAGTCCAAGGCCGCCGCTGCCGCCACAAAGGCAATCTGATTACCTCGGAAGGTGCCCGTGTGCTCGCCGGGACCCCAAATGTCCAACTCTGGCTTTATCAATACCAGTGACATGGGAAAGCCGATACCTCCGATAGACTTGGACAAGATAACGAGGTCGGGAGAAATTCCCGCCGATTCGAAAGAGAAGAACTCCTTTGTCCGAAAGCAACCCACCTGAATGTCATCAACGATCAGGCACAGATCGTGGGTGCGACAGATCGCTTCGACCCCTCGTAGCCATTCGACGGGTGCCGGATTCACCCCCCCCTCTGCCTGCACCGTTTCCAGGATGACGGCTGCCGGCTTATCCACTCCAGAATGGGTGTCGGTGAGAATTCGCTCCAAGGCGATTAGGCTACCCTCTACTCCCCCAATGTTGGAGGGATAAGGAAGAAAGGCACCATGACCAAGAGGTACGCCAGCCGCAGCACGGCTCTCGGTATTAGCCGTAACCGACAGGGCACCCAGAGACATTCCGTGAAAACCACCGGTAAATGCGAATATGTTGGTGCGGCCTTTGACGCGGCGGGCTATTTTCAGTGCTGCCTCCACGGCATTGGTTCCCGTCGGCCCCGTAAACTGGACTTTATAGACCATGCCCTTGGGCTGCAGCACACGTCGCTCGAAGGTTTCCAGAAAATTGCGTTTGGCAACCGTATGCATGTCCAGAGCATGAAGAATCCGATCTTCGACCAAGAATTCGAGAACACGTCCCTTAATATAGGGATTGTTATGCCCGTAGTTCATAGTGCCAGCTCCGGCAAAGAAGTCGATGAATTCGTTCCCGTCCTCGTCCCAGATCATGGCACCGAGTGCCCGGTCGAAGACGCGAGGGAAGGTTCGGCAGTAGGAACGAACATTGGATTCTAGGGAATTGAAAATTGCGTTATTCATGTTGATTTCCTGTTGATAAAGATAAAATTTCAGATTCCCGCACTACTATCTTTAGCTTGGCGTTGGAGGCATAAGGAACCTCCGGCACCTTGCTCACGACAATGCGGCGGAGAAAATAAACGCGTAAAAATAGGTAAGATGGCAACAGTAATAATTTGGGCAATACTGTGCCTATCATCAGTGTTAGCTTAATAACAATCGAGGTGCTAACTTTTCTTTAATGTTAATTATTTGGGCACTGCTAATTTAATATAACTAACATATTATTCCATCTTGCCATCAGTAGCCTAACGGAGTATTCCAGCATTTTTTGGCACCACTGTCGCATTTTGATTTTCGGCGTAACTTGGCAAGGAAATGCCTGAACAAGCTGCTATACCCCTCAACGGCGAAGGTTTCCGCCTTTGGTTGCGTCGGCTGCGTTTTAGGGGCAAACGCCCCGTAAGGTTGCCGACGGCCCGTCATCACGCGCCCAACTGCCACGTCCGCTATGGCTTGTCAGGGCTTTCCCCCCGTGACAGTCCCCCTGGGGCCCGGTATGCAGCAGAGGAACCGTTTCCAATGTCGAACCAACGGCAATCCATATCCAGCAATAGTTTTTTCGAACTGACATGGCCGTGCATCTTGTCCAGATCGACCATTTGGATAACCCCGTCGTTCTTTATGGCGTCCAACTGCCTGAACCCAAGCTTCCAGGTAGAGTTCCAGCGCTTGGCGCTCCGCCGCCTTGTCCCCAGTGCCGGAACGTTGCGCGACGGTATAGCGACGGTTGAAACCTTTGCATAAATAGCGTTGCCGCCCTTTCATCAAGCCATCTTTGCAACCCGCTCGCTCACCACACAAGGACAATCCATCGCAATCCCCGACGCATGTTAATGATCCAAAACTTACACGGTATCTATATTTAATTAGCAATGCCATTATTTTTTTATCGGCACAAGCCCACAAAACCTATCACCCTTATTTATCAGGCAACGCCAACATTGAACCAAGAATATCATCATAATTCTCAGGGGAGAACTTCTCCATACCACTAGCAGGATAAAACGTCATTTCACCAAAATACACCCTCCGATTAAAATTATAAAAATCCACCCTCACAAAAGGCATGCCCTTAGCCAATATCTGTGCATAGCCGCGCATTTCTTCAAAACACTCCGGCTTATTAACAACTCCCAAAAACCTTGGATAAGTCATTTCAACAGGCAATAAATTCCAATTCAAATCATAAAGATTATTTTTACGCTGCCCATAACGATCAAAATGGACTTCCACAAAATGGGGCTGACCATTAAAACAATAAAATTTATAATCCATTGGAATCTTCCCTTCATCATCCAAAAACTCTTCACAAATAATTCGCGGGACAATATTTTTGTACGGAAACTCTCTTCCATAATAATAATGATTATGAGCCATATACATCTTCAAGAACGCAAAAGCATACCCCCAAGCAACATCTTTTTTATTCTTACAAAGAATATTTTGCCCACTTCCATGTGTAATTTTTAATACAAATGACTCTGGAAGATTATCCAAAACAATATCCTCTACCCGGTCATAAACACCATACAATCTGGTCAAAACATGATCACCAATACG
>NZ_JBKKBJ010000059.1:0-14517 GCF_046714055.1 Methyloglobulus sp.
ATCTGCGCCGATGACAATATTAAAATCTTTCTTAATCATAGCCTTATCATTGTTTTCAAAAATAAAAAAGTTAATGCTCAGGAGACACCGCTATGTTCAACCTTATGGATACAGGCTCTAGGCCTAAGCTACCGTTCGAACTACATTAGCCAGTGCGGATAGTGGGGCACCCTATCTGCCGGACAGGCTTCAAGCCTCAGGGATTGCACGATATCCCCACCCTCCTCCCGATGATCAGTCGAGGATCCTGGCTTGTTTGTTCGCCGGAATCAAGATATAAGGGAGTGCCGAGATGACGGTTACTTGAAGGGTTGCTGAATCGGCTGAATGTTGTACGTAATCAGGTAGCCTTATAAATTACAACTTACAGTTGCCGTTTTAGCTTTGGAATGGCTGTGGCTTGATTTTTGTCTTTTTCCCCAGTGACACTATCCAAAATCATCGCCCTTGCTTCGTTGCTGACAAAATGGCGGTTTTTTCCTGCCGTGTTAATCTCAGCAAGAAAAGCCACGCGCACTTCGATCTTATCCAACGATAGTATCTTGATAAGATGTGGGACAAAGGTATCTTCACCGATAAATGGGGCATGTCCTTTTGCCACACCCATATATTCAAGGGCAACCGGCTGAATGTTTGCTTTAGTCAACAGTGCGGACTGAAACAAAAACGCATGAAAGGGTAAAACCCCATCGCCTTTGGTGGTGGTGCCTTCGGGAAAAGCGATAACCGTACTGTTTTGCTTTAACTGCCAAACCATTTGCTCAGCAGTCGCTTTTGCTTGTTGTTTATCGCCGCGACGGACAAAAATGGTGCCACCTTGTTTGGCCAGATAACCGACCACCGGCCAAGCCAAGATATCGCTCTTGGCGACAAAATGGGCAGGCGTAAAGCGCCCCAAGACTATAATATCCAGCCAGGAAATGTGATTGCTGACCAAGAGGCAGGGTCTGTTGAGTGCCTCGCCCTCTTTGCTAACACGTAAACCGACAATGACACCAAACCATTTTAACCAGGCCATTTTTAGCGCATCACGTTGGTGTTTGGCGTAGCTTGGCGTACATAAAACATCGAGAGCCGGAAAAATAATTGCGACTATGATTAATCCGCTGATAAACAACAGGGTAATAAGGACAACTTTATAGCACAACCGTATTTTCAACTTCATTAGCCGCTTGCGCCGCGCTTTGCTTCCAGCACGCTTGCGGCATACACATCCCTGGCGATCGCCGCGCCAGTTCCCGACTGGCTTGCGGCATACACACCATCCCTGGCGATATACCCTCTCATATAGTGTTTGCTGTAGCGTTCCTGGATCTGATCCAACGGCAACAGGGTGAACAGATCCATGCAGTTGAAATCTTCATCCCAATAAGGATCACCACAAATCAATGCGCCAAACCGCAAATAAGCCTTGAGCAACGGCGGTATACCGGATTCATCACGCTGGCATCGCAATGCCTTGGGCACTGGAATCAATGGCTTGACCTGCAACGCTGGCGCAGCAATATTTTTGGGGTCAATATTCCGGTAAACCGCATCGATGGCAAATCCGTTAGGGTCTGGCGTAATACTGGCGCAGCCCAGCAGATAATTGTATTGCCCCTCTAAAGCATATTGGACCAACGCAGACCAAAGCGTGGTCAACACAGCGCCGCCGCGATAATCAGGGTCAACGCACGTCCTGCCTACCTCCAAAAAACGACCCGGCAGCGCCAACACCTGATCCAGGATGAATTCATTTTGGGAATAAAACCGCCCCAAGCGTTTTGCCTGATCTTGATTGAGCAATCGCGTATATCCCACAATTTTAGCGTTGAGCTTATCGTAGACAACCAAATGTTCGCAAAAATCATCCACCTCATCATAATCCAGGCCTTCCGAACCTGACTTCAGCGTGGCGCCCATTTCCTGGGCAAAAACGCGATAGCGCAGGGCTTGGGCTTCTTTTATCAACGCCTCGTAGTCAGCGATAAAGCAAACTAACTTTTTGTCCGGCCTGGCTTGTTGTCCTGAGCCTATAGTTTTCATGTGTATCCTGATAGCTAAAAATAATCGGATACCTTAATCAATCGAAATGTCAGTTTTATGTCGGATTCATGAAATTATTGTGACAAGTAGAGAGGGGTAATACTAAATAAGAACGTGCAACTGTTTTTAAAAGCCGTCATTCCGGCAGGGATTGCCGGAATCCAAGCTCCATGGATGGCTTGGAACTTGCCGTCCATGGCACTGGATACCCGCTTCCCGGCGGGTATGACGCACTTTTTGGCTTCAGTTGCCAATCAAGTTCCCTAATTCAGATTTTAAATCAGTTATGCATTTTTACTTAGATTGACTGAGTTGTCACATAACTTTCATGTGTATTAGTTACAATCCTGGCTATTTAATCGTGGGACTAAACAGCTATTCAATATAGGGATAACATGAATATCACTTCTTATCGAACTATCTGGATTTCCGACCTGCACCTTGGCTCTACCCAATGTCAGGCTGACGTTCTACTTGATTTTCTTAAATACAACGACAGCGAAAAGCTTTATCTGGTGGGTGACATTATCGACTTTTGGGCGCTTTCCAAAAAAATGTACTGGCCGCGAGACCATAATACCGTCATTCAAAAAGTGTTGCGTAAGGCAAGACATGGCACTCAGGTCATTTATATACCCGGCAATCATGACGAAAACGTCCGGGACTACGATAATTATGTCTTCGGCGACATCACCGTTAAAAATTCGGATGTACATACCACTGCTTCCGGGAAGCGTTTCCTGGTCGTTCATGGCGACGAATACGACACCATCGCCAGGTGTCATCGTTGGCTTGCCAAGCTGGGCAGTGAAAGTTATGACATCCTGCTTGAAATCAACCGTTTTGTAAGGATGATCCGGCGCTGGTTGGGCGTACAGTCACATTTTTCCCTGGCCGCTTTTATCAAATTCAAGGTCAAGAATGTTGTCCAGTTCATTTCCGATTATGAAGAAAGCATAGTCAATACGCTCAGGGATGAAGGCCTGGACGGCGTTATCTGCGGACACATCCATCATGCGGAAATCAAGGACATAGGCGGATTTTTATATGTCAATACCGGCGATTTCGTGGAAAGCTGTACCGCCATAGTGGAACACAGCAATGGCACACTGGAGCTGGTGAGATGGCATAAGACCGAAACGGCTGTGAGCTATGAGCATCTGGAAGCTAATCTCCACAAGGAACCTCTAAAAATTCAAAAACCTCCTTCTCCCTTAGGGAGAGGGTATTTTTAGGGCTTCCCCATAAGCAACAACCCATTTCTTTTGCAGTACCCGGGCCAACCACATAATCCTATGAACCACGGTTTTTACATCATTCTTGCTGCCCAGTTCTTTTCATCATTGGCAGATAATTCGCTATTGTTCGTTGCGATCGAACTACTCAAAGACCGGGCTGCACCTTCCTGGGAAATACCGGTACTACAACAATTTTTCGTGCTCTCGTTTATCGTGCTCGCACCCTTTGTTGGCCCATACGCCGATTCGTTGCCGAAGGGTAAGGTCATGTTTATTAGCAACACGATCAAGATTGCAGGCTGCCTGGCCTTATTCTTGGGGGTACATCCATTGCTTGCTTATGGCTTTGTCGGCACCGGCTCTGCGTTGTACTCACCGGCTAAATATGGCATTTTGACCGAATACCTCCCAGCCCATCGCCTAGTTTGGGCAAATGGCTGGATGGAAGGTTTGACCGTTGCGGCTATCATTCTGGGTGCCATTGTTGGCGGATTATTGATCGGCCATCATTTTAAGGCCCTGATTGCCCAACAACTGGGCAGGTTTGAGTGGAATGCCGGCATCGATACCGCGCCTGAATTTGCGATTCTTGTTGTTTTGGGTTTGTATTTTGTGGCTGCACTGTTCAACTTATTCATTCCTAAACTGCCGATTGAACATGAATTGCCGAATACAAACTTGGCATTTCTGTGGACTGATTTTTGGCGGTGTTTTCTGCTCTTGTGGCGTGATCCCTTAGGGCAGGTGTCTTTGGCGGTTACCTCATTGTTTTGGGGGGCCGGGACGACCTTGCGATTCATTATTCTCATCTGGGCTGCATCAGCGTTTAACTTTGATTTGCAACAAGCCACCCAATTGACTGCGGTTGTCGCGGTGGGTCTTGCCATCGGTGCGGTCGTAGCGGCCAAGCTAGTGCCTTTGGAACATGCGGTAAAAGTATTGCCGTTGGGCATAGCGATGGGACTGGTTATTGTCGTGATGGCATGGCTTAGCGATTGGCGGCTGGCAATCCTCATGTTAATATTGATCGGCATCCTGGCAGGCAGTTTTTTAATCCCCATGAACGCATTGCTCCAACACAGGGGGCATCTACTGATGGGTTCTGGACATTCCATCGCACTACAGAACTTCAACGAAAACGTTAGTATCCTGTTGATGCTGGGCGCTTATGCCCTAATGATTGAGGCCGAATTGTCGGTAAAAACTATCGTGGTCGTGTTCGGACTGTTCGTATCGTTCACAATGGCGTGGCTAACCCATAAACACGGCCATGACCAGGATTAGGAGTAAATTCTCATCTTGAATCATGAGCGCCAGGAATACCTACCATGTCGGAGTTGTTATGCCTAGACCTGTAACCCCAGCGCTAGCCGCCGATACGATTATCGAACTGACTGACTACCCAGGCCGCCCCATAGTCTTGATTGAGCGGGCGTATCCACCGTATGGCTGGGCGATTCCCGGCGGATTCGTCGATGTCGGCGAGCGGGTTGAACACGCTGCTGTGCGGGAAGCCCAAGAAGAAGTCAGGCTGGATGTCAAGCTGATTGCTTTGCTGGGACTCTATTCCGACCCTAGCCGCGACACCCGTGGACATACGGTAACTGCGGTTTACGTCGCTGAAGCCACAGGCATGCCTGTGGCTGCCGATGATGCTAAAAATTGCCGGATATTCAACCTGGATGAATTGCCCGAACCCTTGGCATTCGACCACGCCCAAGTCCTTGCCCACTACAAAACATTTCGGGAAACCGGACAAGTAACGCCGTTACCCGGCAATCCTGGTGACAGCTAAGGTAAACATGGGGCCACACTGATGAATAAGCGGGTATTGATTATGTCAGCGAGTGCGGGAAACGGCCATATAAAGGCAGCGGAAGCGCTGGAACAGTCTTTTGCCGCTGATGACCGAGTTACTGAGGTTATCAACAAGGATGCGTTGCAATACACCAATAAACTGTTCAGGGATTTTTATTCCAAACTTTACACTTCTTTAGTGCGGTCAGCGCCTAACTTTCTCGGATGGTGGTATAAGACCAGCGACGAACCCTGGCGCACCGACCGTATGCGCATTATGCTCGACCGGTTGAACACCAAGCCGCTGGTGCGTTTTATCCAGGACTTCGACCCGCACATCATCGTCTGCACCCACTTCATGCCCGCCGGGATTATCTCTCACCTGATCGCAACCCAACAGATCAAGGCGCGTCTGTCTATTGTGGTGACCGATTTTGATTTTCATGCCATGTGGTTATCACGTTCATTCCACCGCTATTTTGTCGCCCTTGACGAAACCCAGGCGCACCTTGAAATGTTGGGCATCCCTAGGGAAAGAGTTACCGTCTCAGGCATACCCATTGACCCAGTTTTTCAACGGCCTATAAACCGGACAGAAGCTAGGCTAAGCCTGCAGCTGAATCCAGACAAACCTGTTCTATTGCTCTCGGCTGGCGCTTTAGGTATGGAATCTACGGAGTTTATGGTAGAGCGGCTAATCAATCTGAATATCGATGCTCAGACGCTGGTCATCTGCGGACATAATGAAGTGCTGAGACAACGGATAGTACAATTAGTCGATAGGCGCAGCGCAAATTTCAAGGTGCTGGGCTACACCAACCAAATGCACACACTGATGAAAATGGCCGATATTCTCATTGGCAAGCCGGGCGGTATGACAACTTCCGAAGCGATTGCTTGCGGACTGCCGATATGCGTGGTTTCGCCCATTCCTGGCCAGGAAGAAAGAAATAGTGATCACCTCCTGGAGGAAGGCATCGCCGTCAAGTGTAACGACCTGACCACACTGTCCTTCAAACTGGAGCAATTACTGCAAGATCCGGCTAGGCTTGCCAGTATGAAAGCGAATGCCTTGCGTTTTGCCAAACCTCTCGCTTCGGCAACCATCGTCGATACCCTGCTCGAAGATCACCTCCCGCACTTGTCTTTCACCAAGCATCAACGGGCGGCGATAGCCATAGCAGCAAGACAGGAAAGCACTGGAATCAGCCATAAAATGTCGGCCCGATTACGTGCTTTCATGGATTCCTCCCGGCAATAACAAACCCGCTAACGGTCATCTATCCAGTTCAATATGTACGTGGCAGTGTTACGGTAACCGTAGTTGAAGCTGCCGAGACCTAAGATATTGGCCTCGGCAACCAACATTCAATCCCTGCCAGATTCTGCGGGGAGTGTTTTGCTAAACACGGTTGTGCCTCCAATATCTTTCAGCTCGACGGTTAACGTCTTGCTGTTTTTATCAATGTTGACTTCGCCGAAGAATTGCAGTCCGGCATAAGGCGACAGATTGGACTGGCCTGAGGGTGGCGCTTTGCTGAATACCACTTGTGGGCCGAAGGTGCCATCTGTGCTGTTAGGCCCGAAAGAACCTGCATTAAGGGGCCCGGCCACAAATTCCCAAAATGGTGAAAAATCCTTGGTTTGGGCCTTGCCAGGATTGTAGAAATGAGCGGCAGCATAATGCACGTCGGCAGTCAACCAAACGATGTTCTTAATATGTTCATGCCTGATGAAGCTTAACAAACGGGCGACTTCCAATTCGCGTCCGGTTGCCGCTCCGTTGTTGCCGTTGGCAATGGCTTCCCAGCGAGGTGTGCCATTAGGAATATTATCGACAGTGCCATCCCCTATGTTGAGGCCAATGGGCATATCGGCTGAGATGACTTTCCAAGTCGCATGTGAGTTTTTCAGCCCGTTCTTCAACCAGGTAAGTTGCGTTTCACCCAGGAATACGGTATCTGGGCCTTCCTGTGCTTGCAGGTTACTGGTATTTGGCCCCCGGTAGCTACGCATATCAATGACAAACACATCCAACAATTTGCCATAAGAAAGTTTCCGGTAGATACGCTCGGATTCTTCGGCATCATTTGGACGAACCGGAGCATATTCATGAAATGCTTTAGTGGCACGGGCGATTAATAGCGGAACATCCTTAACGGTGTAGCGGCTATCTGCACTCAGATCCTTGGAATCCGACCAGTTGTTGACAACTTCGTGGTCGTCCCACTGCCAGATCTGCGGAACTTCGGCATTGAAACGGCGCAGATTTTCGTCCAGCAGGTTGTATTTGTAGCGCCCACGGAATTCATCAAGTGTTTCGGCGACCTTGCTGACTTCAGGAGTCACGAGATTAGTCCATATCTGACCGTTCTCAGCCGGTTTGCTAGCAGGAATGGGGCCGTCGGAATAGACGTTATCGCCGCTTTGGATGAAAAACTGCGGCTCGACTTGGCGCATGGTTTCATAGATTTTCATGCCGCCGAAGCTTTCGTTGATACCCCAACCTTGGCCTGCCGTATCACCACCCCAAACGAAACGGATATTCTCTTTTCTTCCGATGGTATGGAAATGGCCGATTATCGGTTCGCTTTTGCTACGGGCATTAGTCAAATCTTCAAACCAGACTTTAACGTAAACATCCTTGCCATCGGGAAGACCGGTTAAATCCTGGCGGGCCGTAAAATCGCTAGCTTCAAACGCATAAGGGCCACGGATAACTTTGGAGTTTTCGAACTGCTCATTGAGTGCGTACTCCACCATCATACGGGTCGGACGGTCAGCACGGCTCCACACGATAGCGCGTCCAAGCGCCAAATCGCCGAACTGGATACCTTGCTCCATCATGGGAGCTTCAGCCGCTAATACGTTTGGAACAGTCAATGCCAAGAGCAACGGCAGAGCGGTCATGCCTACCGCCAAGCTTAAATGTTGCGGGATATTGCGGGAATTTTGATCGGACCTCTTCATGGGGATTGCTCCTTAGATGTTGTTGATGAGGCCCTGATTATAAAAACGTTAGATGACAGGATGATTAGCGTTAGATTACAGGATTATTATGGAGGGACTGCACATTTCGAAGGCCATAAATGATGGATTAAAGGAGGGGGAAACTATCGGTAGTAGTTTTCAAGTCCTGTAAGATTAAATTTGAGCTACTACAAGGGTATTGGTAGGCTATTATGGATTTTTTATTGACACGGCCTTTGGATAGATTGGCATTACGGTATAGCGCCCCATCATGCCTGCTTCGACATGATCGTTGACGTGGCAGTGATACATCCAGATTCCTGGATTATCGGGCTTCATATCCACTGTCACATGCGTAGCGGGTAGCAGATTGAGCACATCGATTCGTTGACCTGCGGAAAGCAGGGTATTTCCGTGCCAATGCGGGGTGTGCATATCTACCTCAGTCCCTAGCGCCAATTGGTGCCAGCGGACGTTTTCCCCGACCTTCATGTTAAGTCCTATAAGGTTATCGTACACATAACCATTCATACTGTGCATGAGATTGCTTTCCTTAAACGACTCGTCTTCCTTCTGATCGTTGGCTCCGGGTGCAAAGGCCGCGATGTTCTTGTCTAAATAATAGCTCTTGTTCTCATCGAAAACGGTAAACAGCACGATAAACTCCCTGTCGATTCCTTTTAGTTTACCGTTTGTCTGCAAGGTACCTTTGCGCGAGATAATAATGGGGCCCGCCAAACCGGTATTCGTGTCCATGGTTTCATTGCCATGGGAGTGATAGAGCCAGATGATCGAACTGGGGTCATTCGGGCCTGGCCCAGAGCGTTCAGGTATCTCCCAAATGTAAGTGTAGGTTGCGCCTGGCGCTACGAGGTCATCCTGCTTGTCTTTCTCCGAAGTGCCGTCTTGATAATGGGCCCCTTCGCTGTCTTTTTTATAAAACACGCCATGCGGATGCATAGATGTCGTCATGCCTTGCGTTTTATTGCGGAAGACGACCTTGATGGTGTCGCCAACATTGGCTCGAATGACTGGGCCTAGAATACCGAGGTGTTCCCACTCAGCAGGACGAGGCTTGACGGTTACGAAGGAGGCGTCGGTATACTCAACGAAATGGGCCTTATAGTATTTGTGCCCGATCCGTCGCTTACCATCACCTTGAACAAACACGTTTTCCTCTGCGGAAAATTCGGCTCGGTGCATGGGATTGATGGGGTAGGAAGGCGCATAGTCCCAGATCGTCTCCTCTGCGGCTATGAAATAAGTTCGCGTAATTCCCGCAAGAGACTCAACAGCGGAGCATAGGAACGTCAGGGCAATTACAGTACGTAGGGAAAGAAGCATGTGGAGTATCTAATCAGAGTCTTTAGAAGATGATAATGAATCTCAATAAAACACCCCAATGTTTTTCATTGCTGCTGCAAGGGATAATCCTTTCCACTATCATCTAAGCACTGCAACTCTAATTGGAGTCGGTTACGATATAGAAAGGTGGGCTAACCGAAGTTAGCTCACCCGTTCAAATACGCTTACTTCAAGTTCATGCAGTTGGCATAATAAGTGACTGTGGCAGGCCAATCTGAGAAGATACCTTTTATACCGATATCTTGCGCGAGCACATCGAGCATCACCATCGTGTCGCCATCCGTTTTAATGCCGTCAGTCACAGATTGATAGTAGTAACCGCCGCCGTTTTTCAAGAGACCAGAACGTTCTAACGTCCAAGTTATAATATCCAATCCGGCGGCTTTGGCTGCTATCGCATATTCCGATGGAACAATTTTGTTGTTGGCATCGAGTGTCACCAAAACCCACATTGGCGGCGCAACAATTTTTATGCCTTCAGCCGCTAACGCAGGCAGCTTGGCAATTGCAGCGGGCACTTGTTCTGGGAAATCCAGGGTTTCAAGGTAAACCGCTTGTTTGCCGAATGCAGGTTCGTTGGCAATCCAGTAACGCACGTCTTCGAGGTTAAAAGATTGCGGGAACACGTTTTTGGGTTTAACACCAGCAACCTTGTATTCATCAAGCATTTTTTGGGCGTAAGCTTGCTGGGTGAAACCGTTAAATGGCATCTTTACGCTGGCCTCTTTCAGTTCTGGTGTCATTTTTACACCCAGTTTTTTGAACAAATCGATGCTCTCTTTATGGCTCAAAAGAGTGCCGTTGGCTGAATAGAGGTCTGTACGAAAATTGGGGGTTGCGACTATATATTCAGCAACCGTCTTGGCCTTGGGATTGCCTGCATCCATTTTGCCTTTAAGCGTCTTGAATTCTGCAAGGGTAATATCGCTGGTACAGCACTGTACGTTGGCAAAAGGCGTTGCACTGTTAAAGTCTGGAAGGACCGAGCATTTTCCCGCCAGATTCGTTTCCAGGATATTAGTCGTTGTATGCAAGTCGCACTGTGAGTGACGGCAGACCAGTTCTTTGTCCTTGGTAAAGGTTACGTCACACTCGACAATGCCCGCCCCCATCCGTGCCGCTGCCTCATACGATTGCTTAGTGTGCTCGGGGAATTGTAAAGCAGCCCCACGATGACCAATCGAAAAATCAGTTTTATGGAAAGGGCCTTCTGAACATTGCTGGAGTGCAGCTTTGAGTTCGCCCTTCCGCATGTCGTTGACCAAGAAAAAAGGTCTAGGCCCAAGCTGGACGTTATGTACAACGCGACTGTGATTGTTATTTTGGTGTGCCGATACGACCAGTGGCGATAGGGTGGCTATTACACCCGCAATAGCGAATAGGTTTTTAAACAAGCTCATGATAATCTCCAATGAAAGTTATTTTACTTATAGAGTTCAACCCGGAGAGTCCAATCAGGTTGAGCGATGAACATTACTGGTTTGTTATGTCTATTTGATGACGATTTTGTTAACAATTGATGAAATAAAATGGAAACAATGATGGTGCAGTTATACTTTCCCTATTGCCGCAATGGTTGCTATTTGCTTGGAGAATTTGCTGGATGAAGAAATAACCAGGTTGAGTAGGCCATATTTGACGATATTTTATTTAAAAACAGTATAAACGGTATATACTGTTTTTTTATTTAAGAATAGAGGAGCGCCATGATAAGTACAACAAAGCCAAAATCAAAAAAAGCAGCAGCCAAACCACTTGAAATTGAACCGCCAATAGAGAAAGAAGTAATCAAAAAGATCCCTAAAAAGTCATCAATAACAAAATCAGGCAAAGACGCTGAATCTAAAGAAGCCGTTGAGACAGTTGAAAACGAAGGGAATGCTTCTATTAAAAAAAGAAAAATCGCCAAAGCAAAAGTCATCAGGGATAGTTTTTCATTTCCAGAACAGGATTACCTGAAAATTTCAGGACTCAAGAAAACCTGCTTAGCCGCTGGAATTCATGTTAAGAAAGGCGAAATTCTTCGCGCCGGGCTGCTTTTACTTACAAAATTAAGCGTAACCGAACTTAAACAAGTTGTTGAACAAGTTGAAAAAGTTCAAACCGGTCGACCAAACTCTTCAAAAATTTAGCAAAAGAGACATTGCCTGTTATCAATAAGTTTAACTCTGCTTTGCCAGATTAATGCGCGAGTCCGTCATACTCGCTGGGAAGCGGGTATCCAGTGCCATGGATGGCAAATTCAAATTCATCCATGGAGCCTGGATTCCGGTGACCTCCATGGATGGAGGAAGTGCGGAAGAGGATATGGAATCCTTGCCACCAATCCATGCCGGAATGACGATCCTGGATAATATGGATTATGTAATCTGACAAAGTAGAATTAGGCTCGAAGACAACAGGGTTGACCGATAGTGGATAATTACATCTGCAATGTTTTAGGTTAAGTAGTGACTCTTTAACATTAAAACCGAATCTGCTGCATTCATACGCTGGAATATGGGAACGAGAAACATCTAATATTAACTTATGACTGGCTTTAAATTCCCTGAACTCGAACAACTTGAGCGCATCATTGGGCAATTCGGTGACCGGGCCCAAACTGAAGTAATAGAACGGATTCAATACCAAGATCATGAATTTCCCATTCATTGCATCACGCTGGGTTCAACTCAGCCCGATGCGCCTGTATTAGCCTTTTTTGGCGGTGTGCATGGGTTGGAGAAGATCGGTTCTAAAGTGATCCTGTCTTATATGCAAACCATCAGTCAATTGCTGGACTGGGATGAGGAATTTCAGGCCCGGCTTGAAAAATCCCGGCTGGTCTTTGTTCCCATCGTCAATCCGGTGGGCGTTTATCTTGGCACACGTTCCAATGGCAATGGTGTCGATTTGATGCGAAATTCACCTGTGGAAGGCATAGGCTCAACCCGTATTTACAGCGGTCACCGCATCACGCCTCGTCTGCCCTGGTATCGCGGTGATGAATCCGAAATGGAAAAAGAAGCGCAAGCTTTGTGCCGCGTTGTGGATCAACATCTGTTTAGATCGCCTTTGTCCATTGCCCTGGATTTGCACTCAGGATTTGGCATTCAGGATCGTTTATGGTTTCCTTACGCCTCTCGTAAAACCCCCTTTGCCTTTATTGCTGAAACCTTGGCATTAAAAGAACTACTTGATCGGTGCTATCAACACCATATCTATAAAATTGAACCGACGTGCCAGGAATACTTGATTAACGGTGACCTGTGGGATTATCTGTTCGATGATTTTGTGCGGCGGTTTTCAGCCAGACATTTATTTCTGCCACTGACACTAGAGATGGGTTCATGGCTTTGGCTGCGTAAGAATCCCATGCATCTTTTCTCACGGCATGGCTTGTTTCACCCGCTCTTGCCCCACCGGCAGCAACGGATTTTTCGACGGCATTTTATGCTGTTTGATTTCTTGCATCGGAGTCTTTTATATCCAGAAAAATGGACAAACCTTAAGCCGCAACAAAAGTTAGCCTATGAAAACAAGGCATCAAGTCTTTGGTATGGATAAACAGTTTGGTCAAAACTGGATCCTGCTTAGAGGTCTGGCTCGTGAATCGGCGCATTGGGGCGATTTTGTTGCCCTTTTACAATCGACATTCCCAGATGCACAAATAACGTTGCTGGATTTACCCGGCACAGGCTGTTTTTATCGGGAAACCAGCCCAATCACGATCAAGGCAATAACAGACAGGGTGCGCCGTCATGCCCTCGACAAGGGTTTCATCCAACAACCGGCAACGATTCTGGCCCTTTCGCTGGGGGCGATGGTTGCCTGGGAGTGGATACGCAGCTATCCCGAGGATATTTGCGGCGCAATCCTCATTAATACCAGCTTTGCCGATTTGAATCCCTTTTATCAGCGGCTACGCTGGCAAAGTTATAAGGACTTTGTCGCACTGACGATGACGCGTGACGTGCATAACCGGGAATCGGGAATTTTGCAGTTGGTCAGCAACCGCCGGGATCAGGACGAACAGATAACCCAAGCTTGGGAAAAGATCCAAAACGAACGCCCCATCAGCCTTAAAAACAGCTTCCGCCAGATTATAGCGGCTGCAAGCTATCGGCCCGGGGACAACAAACCACAGCAGCCGGTGTTATTATTAAACGCGCAAGGTGACCGCCTGGTGGCGCCACAGTGCTCAGAGGCAATACACAAAAAATGGAATCTGGAACTCCGTAGCCACCCCTGGGCAGGTCATGACCTATCTCTTGATGACGGCGCATGGGTGGCATTGCAATTGAAAGGTTGGGTTGCTCAAAAATGGGAATCAATGCAATGAAAATGAGGAGATTCGAAGCCTCAAAAATCAAAATCAATCTCGCTAAAGTCGTCTAATTGTCCCTGTAGCCTCTTTTTTTCCCAATATATCTCGATCTTACGGCGGGAGGCCATTTTTTTTGTTGTCAACTCGTCTTCAGGAGGCAATGCTAAACCGTCTTCGTTGGCATTTACATCAAAATCTTCCAGGTCGATGTGGTGCAAAGATTCTTTGTTTTGGTCAGCATCAGGTTCTGGAATGGTGATGCCTGTGAGGGATTGTGATGTTTCAATCGCTATGGCCAAACTAAGTTAAAAATAATTATTGTGGGTCTTTAATCGGGACGCTGTAAAGCAAAATTTTGCGACGATCTTGAGCGAGATTAATCGACCAAAGAGACTCCTGTCTATGAAGCCATGGCTTATCTCAGTGCGTAAAGATGCTGCCGATGGGGTGCGTAAGTCATCCTTACGCACCCCAGACCCTATTGCAATATATCCGTTAGCGCGGATAAGTGGGTTGAGGATAACCTTGTTGCGGGTAGTTCTGCTGAGGGTAGCCTTGTTGGGGATAGTTTGGCTGAGGGTAGCCTTGTTGCTGTGGATACCCCTGTTGCTGTTGAGGATAACCTTGTTGGGGAGCACCCTGCTGAGTCCCTTGAGGTGCGCCGGCATTTTTATTGGCGACAATCGCCAATTCTACGCGCCGGTTTTGTGACCGGTTGTTTTCATCAACATTAGGGAATTTAGGCATACGCTCACCCATGCCTTGTTGGGAGAGGCGGCCATAATTGACATTATGCTGGGCTAAAAAAGCGGC
>NZ_JBKKBJ010000060.1:0-10585 GCF_046714055.1 Methyloglobulus sp.
GTGTGCCTTGGGTTCGATCTACACTTTGAATAAATCGTTTCATTTAACCCCCAGTTCAAGCGTTTCTTTAAGCATATTTTACAGGGTTTTCAACACGGGGGCTTACGTTTTGACACGGCCTGGGTCGTTTGGAGGCGATCAGAAAACAAAAAATGGCCTTTGGTCTGTGGCTGCTTTCAAGTAACAGGCTGGGTCTACCCCAACGGAGCAGGCGCTTAACTGGGTTAAGTTGTCCCCAAAAAGCCTATGCTCAAATAAGCTCAATGCGCAGTGTGCGGCCAACCGCACTTGCAGCTTTCCTTAAAGTGTCCAACGTCACAGATTGAACGGCTGGGTCGAACAGTCGATCTAGCTGGCGACGGCTGGTGTGCATCCGCTCAGCCATTGCACTCTTTGTCAACCCATGGTCTTTCATCTCGATAGCAATCTGTTCGGCGAACATTTCCTTAATCGCATGGTTTTCACATGATTGAAGCAAGCCATGTTCCGCGAGGAAGTCATCAAATGTCTCATCGCTTACACTGCCATTTTTATGTTGTCCCATTACATCACCTCTCGTTTGCGCCTTAAAGCAAGATCAATATCCGCCTGTGTCGTTTTCTGCGTCTTTTTGATGAAGCCGTGCAGCAAAACCATGTAGTCACTGCCTATACAAAAAATCACCCGCGCGATCCGGTTACTGTCAAGGCCACTCCGCACTTCCCATAAGCCGTGACCAAGCGGCGCACAGTGGGGACGTCCGATAGGCCACCCGAACTCGACTTTCTGGATGTCCTTCCCGACCGTGTGCCGATCAGCTTCAGGCAAGTCCAAAATCCAATCGCGGACAGGTTTGCGGCCAGAAGGGTTCACATAGAACCGTGCTGGCAACTTTTTCGTCCGGTCAATCATCATGGGTAATTGTGTCATATTTGGCACATAATTACAAGCTATTGTGATTATCTGGCAATCATTGATGTCGGCAATTTTGACTAAGCCAAGCTATTCAGCACTGCCTTCGAATTCACTTCGATTTCGTTAAGCACCTCCAGCCAATACCCAATCTCGCTTTTGACCCTCGGCTCGGACTGTGCCCTCGCCAGGCCGTGAGCATTCGATGGTAAACGATGAGGTCTGCCCGCTGTACGCAGTAGCTGGTGGTCGCCACCGTCCTGGCAACGTCACTGAGCACGCCAGGGTTGCACCGGACGCGCTCCATCAGCGCAACTTGCTCCGCCGTATCCCGTTGAGAATCCCCCACAAGACTTCAATGATTATGGGCAATCCGAGTGGGTCAGGATGTGTGAACAGCTCGACTTCCTCAACGTCACCTTTGCCAGTCTGGACGCTCAACATCTCCCGTGTGCCGTTCCGTTCTCAGCCCGGCTTTTCCCTTGGGATATTCGTCATTAGCCAAGGGAAAAGGGTGGCCGTAAGGATTCCTTCGTAAATGAGTAACATCACCCCAACTTATTGAACAAATTAGAGTTATACATCCATTATTTAGGCAGTTTTTTCAAATCATCGCTGTTTTGGTTAAGAATAGCTTGACCCGCTGCTTTCACTGTTCCATCGCCATTGACGTAGAGATAAAGCGTCGTCGTAGTGATCCCTAACCTCTTGGCGACATTACCCGCATTTGCTTTCGAGTCTGCCAATGCTGTCGTCGCCATCATCAGCGTAGGCCTGTCCATTTTGCGGGGTCGTCCGCCTTTCCGCCCTCGTGCCCTTGCTGCTGCAAGCCCGGCATGGGTACGCTCGGCAATCAATTCCCGTTCAAATTCAGCCAGTGCCGCAAAAATCCCAAAGAACAGCCGCCCATTCGAGGTGGTCGTGTCTATTTGGGCGCCAGTACCAGCCAATACTTTCAACCCGACATTTCGTGTCCGCAGTTCGTCTACCGTTGTCACCAAATGCTTCAAGTCGCGGCCCAGCCTATCCAGTTTCCACACCACCAGGGTATTGCCAGGCTGGAGTGCCTTGAGGCAAGCATTTAGCCCAGGCCTGTCATCCTTGCGGCCTGATGCCAAGTCTTCGTAAATCCGGTTTGGCTCGATGCCGGCGGCAATCATAGCGTCACGCTGGGGCGTTAGCGTCTGACTGCCATCATTTTTGGAAACACGGACATAACCGACAAGCATGATGAATTTCAATGTGCAAGAAAAAATAAAAGTAAGGGTATAATATGCGTAGATTTTCTCAATGAGTTTTCTTGTACATTTTTGCTTTGTTTTTGACGTTTTTTTGAGAACAAGATAAACGGACGTTTTTCTTGCACTGGGTCACTTCTTTATTTTTAAATAATGCAGGCTAGCGATACTGCCTATCCTCGGTTCAAAAGCCGTCTTTCCCAAACGGAACTGGAGCAATTCTATACGCCTTCGGATACAGAGTTAATGTTTGGTAATAGCACGACTCGATTAACCGCCACGCGCTTAGGTTTTGTCCTTTTGCTGAAAACCTATCAACGGCTCGGCTACTTCGTTACATCGAAGCAAGTACCAAACTCAATCATCGAGCATATTGGGGTTCTATGACCCAAAGTACAATTTGTCGCTCGCTTCCTCTGAAAGCCTTGGTAGACGTAGCTTTCAGACTATAAATCGATTTTAAATCCGGCTTCACAAAAACTGTAACTTCAAGCAATGGTTCGGTTAAATACCTGCCTATTCAATTTCAGAATTTTTGTTGTTGTGCTTAAATCAGCTAAAGCGTATCAAGCAGGTTAAGTATTGACAACTTCTATATTTCAATTAATATTGAATTATGGAAAATAAAACAGCCGTTATTGCCCTTTCTGCCCTTGCCCAAGAGTCAAGACTTACAATTTTTCGTAGTGTTAGAAGAATTTAAATTTAATTTCTTCACATTTCAGATCATATTCGGGCTTTTACATATAATGCGGGCTTAACCCGCTCTGCAAGCCAATCCGTCCAGGCTGAAAAATTATCACCTTTAGTCGATGATAGTTTGATGATGTGTATGTCGGGATTGACCTGTCTGGCGTACTGAATACAACGCTCCACATCAAAATCGACATAAGGTAACAAGTCGGTTTTATTGATGAGCATTAAATCTGCCGCATGAAACATATCCGGGTATTTGAGTGGTTTATCATCGCCTTCGGTCACCGACAACACGACCACTTTATGCGCTTCACCCAAATCAAATGAAGACGGACACACTAAATTGCCGACATTTTCTATTGCCAGCAGACTGTGATCCTTAACGCCCAGATCCATGATCGCATGACCAATACCATGCGCATCCAGATGACAGGCTCGACCGGTATTAATTTGCAAAGCAGGTATGCCTGTGGCTCTGATTCGATCCGCATCGTGCTCAGTCTGTTGATCACCTTCGATAACTGCAATAGGAAAGCGGTCTTTTAAAACTTTAATGGTTTCAACCAGCAAGGTTGTTTTACCTGCTCCGGGGCTTGAAACCAGATTGAGGGTAAAGATATGATGCTGTTGAAAATGCGCACGGTTCTGCGCGGCGTAGGCATTGTTTTTACTGAGCAAATCCTGTTCAACTTTAACCAGGCGCTCGGTTTCGTGATCATGATGATGATGACCGTGGTCATGGTCATCGTGATGATGAGTCGTTTTTTGATTAGTTTGACCGCAACCGCATATTCCACACATAAATAAACCTGTAAGAGTGTAAGTATTTTTTACTCACCACGAAGAACACAGAGAACACGAAGAAAAATATAAGGCTTTGTGTTCTTCGTGGTAAATAATCAGGTTAAAGAACTTTTGCTTGTTTGCTTAGGTAACACACAAGTCTTTAATCTTCATTTCCGCGCCCTGAATGACTTTAACAAAAGGGCTGCCGCAATAGACACAAGGATCGTATAAGGTTTCCATTTCTATTTGCTGTTGGCATTGCTGACAAAGCCCAAGTCCATTTAGTTCGGAAATAATCAGCTCGGCATTTTCTGCCAGCGAGTCTTTCATGACCACATCAAAACCGAAACGTAATGCGTCCGGCTCAACGCAGGAAAGCTTACCTATTTCCAAAGTCACTTTGGTTACGCTACTGAACTTCTGTCTCAGCGCATGATTTTCGAGAATTTCCCGCACATTCTCAAGCAATGATAGTTCGTGCATATAGGCTAATTCTACTTTGTCAGATTATGCGCAAGATCGTCATACTCGCCGGGAAGCGGGTATCCAGTGCCATGGATGGCAAGCTCAAGCCCATCCATGGAGACTGGATTCCGGCAATCCATGCCGGAATGACGATCTTGAAACATAGCGATCATGTAATCTGACAAAGTAGAACTAACCCGAACTATCCGTTACATGTTGCCGCCATATAGCATTATCAAGATTGCCTAATAATTGCCCGGCAAACTGACACGCTTGCGCTAAATGCTGTTCAGCATTAGCGCTTAAGCCTTCGCCCAGTTCGAACTTTTCCCCTTTAATGCTCAGCAAAAAACACGGCGGGGGCATTTGTTTTTTTATTGATTGATACACCTCTAAAACCGCCGCCGGACTCATAGCGTGGGTGGTGTAGCTTTTGTCCCTGGCGGGGTCAAGCACGGCAAAATCAAAGGTATTGACACAGGCTACAGACGCGTCAACAAACAACACCAACTCTCTATTTTCCAAATCCAGCGCGTGTTCAATTTGTAATTGAAAATCGGTCAGTATTTCAATCGTGTCCAGATTAACTGTGTTCTCGACGTATTCCAGCAATAACGGCCCTAGTGCGTCATCGCCACGACTGATATTACCATAGCCAAAAAGCAGAACCGGTTTAACCATTTAGAAATCACTATCCCGCTCGATTTGACCGTCACTGTGCTTAACCAGCTTATCAATCAGCTTACCGTCAGCATCAATGAGTTCAAGCTGCAACGGCATTTTTCCCACGGCATGGGTCGCGCAGGACAGACACGGATCATAAGCACGAATCGCTACCTCCAGATTATTCAATAACGGCTCGGTCAATTCCCGACCCGATAAATATTCTGCCGCCACTTGCCGCACCGATTCATTCATCGCCATATTATTACTGGTAGTCGAGACGATTAAATTGGCTTTGGTGACGATGTCATTATCATCGACTTGATAATGATGAAATAACGTGCCGCGAGGCGCTTCAATCACGCCAACGCCTTCATAACGCTTTTCGCCTTGAGCGATCAAATCATGGCCCATGATGTCGGGATCATTGAGCAACCCTTTAATACTTTCGGCGCAATGCAAGGCTTCAATCAAACGCGCCCAATGAAATGCCAGCGTGCTATGTACCATTGCTTCCCCGCTGTGCGCTTTAAATTCCACCCGCGCGGCTTCCGCTAACGGTGTATCAATGTAGTCGCAGTTATTCACCCGTGCCAGCGGCCCGACTCGATACCAGCCCTTTTCCTTGCCCAGTGACAACAGATAAGGAAATTTCATGTACGTCCATGAGCGCACTTCTTCATGGATATAATCGCTATATTTGCAATAATCGATGTGATCCATAATCATTTCGCCTTTATCGTTTTTGGCGCGTATGCCGCCATGATAAAGCTCCAACCCGCCATCGGGCTTGGTCAGCCCGAGGTAATTGGTGCGAATGGTGGCGAAATCGTCGTAATAGGGTAGGTTGGAGCAATGCATTTTTTTTATCAGTGCGACCGAACCCGCAGACCACGCGATCATCTGATCAATATCTTCCAACAAATAATCACGTTCGGCTTTGGTCAGCGCTTTATTCATGCCGCCGGCAATCGCCCCCGTGCCATGAATACGTTTACCGGAAATCATACGAATCACTTCCTGTCCGTATTTGCGCAGCTTAACGCCCTGCACACCAATATCCGGATAGGCACCCAATACCGCAATAATACTGCGCTTGCTAATGTCACTTTCAAAGCCGAACAATAAATCAGGGCTGGATAAATGAAAGAAATGCAGGGCGTGGGATTGTAGAACCTGACCGAAATGCAGCAGCCGTCTTAATTTATCCGCTGATGCTGGCAGATTTTCAGGGTCAACGCCGACCAACTGGTCTATGGCTTTAGCAGCGGCTAAATGATGACTCACGGGACAGATACCGCATAAACGCTGTACTAATACTGGTAACTCCCAATAGGGCCTGCCCTGAATAAAACGCTCAAAACCACGAAATTCGACAATATGTAGTCTGGCCTGCTTCACTTTATTTTCCGCATCAAGCAATAAAGTGACTTTGCCGTGTCCTTCAACACGGGAAACAGGATCTACGACGACGCGTTTCAGGTTTTCTTGGTTTTCAGCTGTTTCTAAATGTTCGTACATGGTTATTCTCGAAGTTCGAAGTAAGTTGTACACACCATTCTATCTATGGCCTGACTCAATTAATTACAACGAAGATTCATC
The DNA here is from genome assembly GCF_046714055.1 of Methyloglobulus sp. Classification (GTDB taxonomy): domain Bacteria; phylum Pseudomonadota; class Gammaproteobacteria; order Methylococcales; family Methylomonadaceae; genus Methyloglobulus. The sequence goes on from NZ_JBKKBJ010000060.1 coordinate 6,342, forward strand.
AATTCCTGCTACTTTCATGAGATGCTTTTGCAAACCAACTTTCAAAGCCGCATTTCCATGAATGGGAACTGATATGCTGACAATGCTCCCCGTCTTAATATAAATATGGTGACTGCCATTGATACGTTTTAATTCCCAGCCATTGGACTCCAAGAGGCGGCAAAACCGTTTTCCACTTACTCCCTTCAAACTGCGATCTCCAATATCCTGTCATTTTTGGCAAGCGCAATATCTTCAATATCTACCGCCAAACAGCCTTCTACCGCCTCGTATATATTGCTGAGAAGCTCATCAAAAGTTTCTCCTTGAGTAGCACAACCGGGAATTGCAGGCACTTCTGCCCAGTATCCGCCTTCTTCCGCTTCGTGAATAACAACTTTAAGTTTCATGAATATCTCCTTGTTTCTATCATTACCAAGGGGGTGCATAGAATGCACCCCACATAATTATCATTTTTAAAAGTTCGGTTAAGCGCATTGTTAAACATTAATCTACAAAGTCTAAATCAGGCTTGATTCGGTACAGTACGCGAGTACCTCCTTTATTCGTTTGCTCCTCAATAACATCAAAAAACTCTGTTGCCAATATAACTTCCTTCAGTGTTTTATAGCCATATCTCTTTTTTAAGCCAACGACTTCTTCCGGTGCGTGTTGGTGGATAAATTGTGCAGCAGTGGTTAATAACATCCAGCCATCAGTATTTGTAGGTTGGGATGACGTAAGGAATCCCAACAAAAACGTTCAACAATGCGTAAATGTTGGGGTTCGTATCTCCCCCCAACCTACCCGCTTCTCGATTAGGTTAGTTAATCGTAATGAACCAGCTCATAAGGAAGTGTTGGTTCACGTCCATCAATCAAATCCGTCAGAAATTTCCAGAATACGTCTGCTGAAGGCGGGCAGCCCGGTAAAAAATAATCTATTTTCACGACTTCATGAATCGGACGTACTTTATCCAGTAATAACGGCAACTCAGGATCACTGGGAATCTGTGGATTTTCGATACCAATTCCATCGAGATACGCTTCTGCCAGACATTCTTCCAGTGGAATAAAGTTACGCAGCGCAGGTAAACCGCCATTAATGGCGCAAGCACCCACCGCAACCAGAATCTTGCAGTTTTTGCGGAACTCGCGCAAAACATGCACATTTTCTGAATTACAGACACCACCTTCAATCAGGCCTATGTCGCACATGTTGCAATGTTCTATATCAGTAAACGGCGACCGGTCAAATTCAACGACTTCTGCCAACTTCAACATGCGCTCATCAATATCCAGAAATGACGTATGACAGCCAAAGCAGCCCGCCAGCGATGTGGTTGCGATTCTAATTTTACTCCCCATGTTCAGGATGCTCCGTTTCTAAACTGACTTGATCGATTTGTTTATGATCGTAAATACGTTCACCAATCGGCACATGATAGCCGGTTCGTTTAATCAAAATCGCTCCGGTTGGGCAGATATGCGCGGCTTCATCCGCCACTTCCAAGTCAGTATCTTTCAACAGCCCACTTTGGGCATTTACGATTAGATGCTTATTGATACCGCGGCCACTGATAGCAAACACATCTTTACCATCTTTTTGCTGACTGGCGCGAACGCACAGCGTACAAAAAATACAGCGGTTATGATCAATCATTACGTCAGGATGAGAAGCGTCTATTTCCCGTTTAGCATAAAAATGCGGGAAGTGGTTGTCGAGCATATTCAAATAATAGGCAACTGCCTGTAATCGGCAGTTACCGCTTTTTTCGCAGCCAGGGCACAAATGATTGCCTTCGACAAACAGCATTTGAGTGATTTTCTGCCGGTCATCATGCAAATCTTTAGTGTTGTTCATTACATCCTGACCTTCCATTGCCGGAAAGGTGCAGGCAGAACACACACGACCATTCACTTTTACATTACACAATTTGCAACTGCCATGTGGAGTAAAGTCTGGATGGTGGCATAAATGCGGAATATAGACGCCTGCTGCCGTCGCCGCTTCCATAATGGTCTGCCCGTCTTCGAAAGGAATGGATTTGCCATCAATAGTAATTGTTTTACTCATGATCTTCTCCAATTTGCGCTAAATGCGCTCCGACGTCATTGCGATTCGCCATGCGCCTCGCCGTCTCCAGCGCACCATCCAGATCGAATCCCGGTTCATAGCTGATTTCTTTCAACCGGTTTTGATACTGTTCGGGATAACGTTCCAAGGTCGTTAATACCGGATTTGCAGCCGTCTGCCCTAGTCCGCAGTGACTATGGTTTTTAATTAACTGACAGAGTTCTTCCAGCGCCACCACATCACCTGCCGAGCCATGGCCTTCAACAATTTTATCAAGTTGTTTTTTTAATAATGATGTGCCAACACGGCAGGGCGTACAGAATCCGCAGCTTTCATGTGCAAAAAAATGGGTGAAATTATTAACAATATCGAGAATATTGCGACTATCGTTAAAAACAATAAATGAGCCGCCTGTCGCCAAATCTTCAAAAGCCAGCTTGCGGTCAAACTCCTGATTAGAAACAAACGTGCCTGATGGCCCGCCTATTTGAATACCAAGCACATCGCTTGCCCCGCAATCCTTTAAAATAGCCTGAATGGTTGTGCCAAACGGATATTCGTAGATACCGGGACGTGGACAATCACCGCAAATACTCAGGATTTTGGTGCCTTTTGATTTTTCTGTGCCGACGCTGGCAAACCACTCGCCGCCATTGACAGCAATCGCAGACGCCGCATAAAACGTTTCGACATTATTAACTACCGTAGGTTTCCCCAAATAGCCCTGAGTAACAGGATAAGGAGGACGGTTTCGAGGAATGCCAGCTTTCCCTTCAAGTGACTCGATTAACGCGGATTCTTCACCACAAATATAAGCGCCCGCTCCCATGCGGATTTCAATATCAAAATCCAGTCCTTGTTGAAGAATATTATTGCCCAGCAAACCGGTCTTCCGGCGTTCAGCCAACACGCTTTGCAGCTTATCGTAAAGATACAGATATTCGCCGCGCAAATATAAAAAGCCCTGCGTCGCGCCGATAATCGCAGCACAGACCGTCATGCCTTCAAATACCTGATGGGCATAAGAGTTTAACAACACCCTGTCCTTAAAAGTTCCGGGTTCGCCTTCATCGGCATTGCAAATTATGTAACGTTGTTGCTGATTTTGCGTAGCGACATCACAAAATGCACCTTCTTCAGGCCCTTCATAACAAAGATGCCATTTCCAGGCGGTGTTATAGCCCGCTCCCCCCCGTCCACGCAACCCCGCTTGACTGATTTCTGCTAATGTTTCTTGTAAGCCACGTTTAAGCAGTGACCTAAGGGCAGATCCCGGTTGGATAGGTTGATTCAGCAATAAATCAGGCCTGTGGATATTGTCCTCGACAAGAAAAAACTCGGTGGGCCATTGGTCTAATGGCTTTTGCTGATTTATCAGGCTAACAATTTGATCAATGCGCTGGTGGTTTAATCGGGTCAACGCAAAGCCATTAACCAAACCGGCGGGGCCTTGATCGCACATCCCGGTGCATGAGGTGTTATCCAGACTAACCACCCCATCCTCGCGCACCCCACCGACAGCCACGTTCAGTTTGCGTGCCAGATAATCGGTCAGGTATTTCTTACCCAACATGTGATCCGTAATGGAATCACTGATCAGAAGCTCATAGTGTCCTCTTGGGGTTAAATGTAAAAAACTATAGAATTCAACAACGCTGATGATGTGAGTCTGGGGAATATGTAACAACCTAGCCAACTGTTCTACCGCAGCCCCCGGTACATAATGATAGCGGGATTGAATCGCTCTCAGAATTTGCAGCAAATGCGTTGCCTGATGGTGGTTTTTTTCTGCGAGGTCTTGAATAAATTGTCTCATTTTATCGCCCAAGTTTAACCTTTCTGGATGCTTACAATTACAATTTTACCCTACAATTGCCAATCAAATTTTTCAAATAACTTAGGGAAACATTAAACCATCATCTAATTCGTTTTATTTTATGCAGCAAAATAACTATTTTCATTTTGTTATACATAATATTTCGTAGATTTTTGAACTGTTAATTATTAACGATGACGAACTAAATACGTGACCGTCCGCTTCACGCCCTGAGTTGGCCTGTCCAGTTTTTTCGACTGGTTTCACTGGCTTGTTTTGGCAAAGGCGGGCCGCGCCGCCCAAGCGCTTTTGGGTAGGTTGGCTCGTTATAGGGCTTACCTGCCAGCCAACACCGGCAGAGGGTACGAACCCA
>NZ_JBKKBJ010000061.1:0-12588 GCF_046714055.1 Methyloglobulus sp.
GTGTTGAGAAGTTCAATCGCTTTACTGTCGGGTGTTTCCATCGTGACGATTTATTTCTTGAATGGGTCAATAGCTTTATAATGGTGCAATTATACAGGACACTAAGATCAGTTACCCACACCATCAATGTTGTTAAGCTAAGAAAATAGTCCCTACTCCCGATGGGATGCCTACAAGGATGTAGGTAAGTAGGGCAATGCAGGAGAAGTTGCCGAGAAGGTTAGGATGGGGGATATAAATAAGCTTTTCCCTGTGTTTGATTCTCCTCACCACGACCCTCTCCAATAGGAGAGGGGGTATTTTTCCTTAACTTGACGGCGAAACCCACACAATGGCTACCCATGAATAACACGCATTCCGCGCGCCTAGCCCAATTGATAGCAAACAACCAGCAACATCTCATTTGTGGGGGGCTGAAAGGAATAGAAAAGGAAAGCCTGCGTATTTCCAAAGATGGCATTATCAGCAAAACGCCACATCCCAAGGCGCTGGGTTCGGCCTTGACGAACCCTAATATCACCACGGATTATTCCGAAGCATTGATTGAGTTGATTACCCCGCCCTTTGCCGACATCAAAGAAACGCTCAGCTATTTGCAAGCTATCCACCAGCATGTTTACCAGCATTTGGATGATGAAATCTTGCTGTGTACCAGTATGCCTTGCGGTATTAAGGGCGATGAAAGCATACCGATTGCCGAGTACGGCACATCCAATATCGGCAAGATGAAGCATATTTACCGTCACGGCTTATGGCATAGGTATGGTAGGACGATGCAGGCGATTGCTGGCATCCATTTCAATTTTTCAGTGCCAGAAGCACTTTGGCCTGTGCTGCACCAGCAGGAAAACAGCTCAAACAATCTGGAGCAATTCACCTCTGACGGTTATTTTGGCTTGGTCAGGAATTTTCAACGAATCGGCTGGTTGATTTTGTACCTGTTTGGCGCTTCACCTGCGATCTGTAAAAGTTTCTTCAACAGCCGTCCACAGTTAATGGCACAGTTTGAAGAGTTCGACCAAGGTACACTCTATCATCCCTATGCGACTTCCTTACGGATGAGCGACATCGGTTACAAAAGCAAAAACCAGGCGAATCTCAGGATCAATTACAATTCGCTGCCCGATTACGTAAGCAGCTTAAGCCAAGCCATCGCCACGCCTTTCCCTGACTACGAGAAAATCGGCGTGGTGGTTGACGGCGAATATCGCCAGCTCAACAGTAATGTGCTGCAAATTGAAAATGAGTTTTACAGCATCATACGTCCCAAGCAAATTGCCCAATCCTGCGAAAAGCCGACCCTGGCATTGAAACGTCGTGGTGTGCGATACGTGGAAATGCGTTCGCTGGATCTGGATTTGTTAAATCCCATCGGTATAGATGAGGGCAAAGCCCGCTTTATTGAGGCCTTATTGCTGACCTGTTTGTTACAGGACAGCCCACCGATGACGGAAGCGGATTTCCAGACCAATAACCACAATCAATTGCAGGTTGCGAATCATGGCCGCAAACCGGGGCTTGAACTTGAACAGAACGATAAAAAGATTCCTTTGCAAGATTGGGCGCATGAAATCCTGGATTCCATGAATGAAGTTTGTGATATTCTGGATAAGGATGATGGGGATAAACCTCACAGCAAGGCTTTACTGACACAACAGCAAATCGTGCAAAATCCCGATTTAACTGCCTCGGCGCGGATGTTGGCGTGTATGAGGCAAACTGGGCAGCCTTTTAGCCGTTTAGCATTGATTCAATCAATGGAACATGCGGCTTGTTTCAATGGTCACAAGCCCGATGAAACTTTTACGAAGCAGTTCAATGATTTAGCAGAAAATTCACTAGCCAAACAGGCTGCTTTGGAAAACAAGTCGCAGCTACCCTTTGATCAATTTCTCAAGCAATATTTTTCCCAACAGTGTACCGATGACTATTAAAATTGAACAATTACAAACTGAACTGGCACATAAAACCCCGCGCTTCATTCTGAAAAAAGCCTTGTCCTTGTTTGATAACATCGCTATTTCCTTTAGTGGCGCGGAGGATGTGGTGTTGATAGATATGGCGGTCAGCATCCGAAAAGACATTCAAGTTTTCACCCTGGATACTGGGCGCTTGCATCCTGAGACCTATCGTTACATAGAACAAGTCAGGAAACATTACCAGATAGAGATTGAACTGTTAACGCCAGACCGAGACGTGTTGGATGGTTTTGTCAAGCGTAAAGGCTTGTTCAGTTTTTACGAAGACGGTCATCAGGAGTGCTGTGGGATTCGCAAGGTTGAACCGCTCAAAAGAAAATTGTCCCATCTGGATGCCTGGATTACCGGACAACGGCATGACCAAAGCCTGGATACCCGCCAAAACATCCCAGAGGTGCAGATAGACAGCGTATTTTCGACACCGGAACACGAATTAGTCAAATTTAACCCCCTGCTTAACTGGAAGTCAGCCCAAGTTTGGGACTACATCGAAGCCAATCAAGTGCCCTATAACGAACTGCATAAGAAAGGCTTTACCAGCATAGGCTGCGAGCCTTGCACACGCCCCATACTGCCCAACCAGCACGAACGGGCAGGGCGCTGGTGGTGGGAGGAAAGCACGAAAAAGGAATGCGGGTTGCATGTGAGTAATATTACACAAGCTGATTAGGGGTTGGGTTGCCTGCTGTTTGGCAACACAGATCTCACCGAGTACGACAGGATAAAGCAAGGGGCACTGTCGAAAACAGGGTCACAGACCTTAATAGCGGGACTAAACACCTATAAGACTATCAAAGGCGAAACATTTAGATGTGTATTTGAAGTGCGCCAAGCCCCAAAAACAGGTCTGTAGTGCTGGTGACGATGGCGATTAAGCAATAAGGAGGACAGGTGACGGTTTGATGCTCGACATTGCTGCCGCCCCCCACCATAAACGCCCTAAGCGTGTTCAACTCAAGGTAAATTATAAGCGCCTTATGTGTAAGAAATCTCAGGGTTGTTTAGTTAATAATGCTATTTTTCATGCCCAAAATCTTCTGTGCGACTTGATTTCCTGACACACTCACGCCATAAACACCGCAGCCCGGGGAGCTCCAATGCCCAGCAAAATATAAGCCTGTTACTGGTGAAGTATTCTTGGCACGGGCTGGACTGACTTGGGTTGGCATAACATCCCAGCCATAAGCAGCACCTTGGTAATTTTGCGTGTAACGTTGCATGGTGGTCGGCGAACCACCTTCAATAAAATTAATATGCTGTTTCAAGTCGGGAATATATTGCGTTGCGATGTCTAACATCACGTCTATATAATCCTGTTTGGCTTGTTGCCAGGAATTCTCCGCGTTGTATGGCAACAGGGTGGTTAGCATCAGCAAATGTTCGCCTGCCGGAGCCAGCCCTGGGTCAACCAATGTCGGTGCAGTTATGCTGATCCAGGATACTTCCCCCCTCAGTGTCCGCGCAAAATTCAGGTCATGGTCAAAGTCCCGGTAACAGAACGATTCATGGCCCATATTCAATTTAACTAAATCCAAATTTGTTGCTATATAGACCACAAAGATAGACAGGGAATGTTGCATGCTTTTGATTTTTTGCACATAATGTTCTGGGAAGAATTGCTCGCCGACCAAATCGAAGATAGTCTGCCGCATATCTGCATTAGAAACCACCACGGACGCATTGATACGGGTGCCTTTTGCTATGATGCCAGACACTTGGTTTTGTTCAATGATAATCTTTTCAACAGGCGAGCGGAACTGAACGATGCCGCCATGCTGCCTGATGCCTTTAACCAAGGTGTTAGCTAATTCTTGAAAACTTCCCTTGCAATAATAAGCGCCATCAACCACATAACCTATCAACATAGATGCCCAATAGATAAAAGACACTTTTGAAGGCGGTAACCCCAGATACGGCCACAAACTAGCAAAAACCCCGCGTAATTTGGTATCACGGATAAATTTATCCATCACTTTGTCCAGGGTCGACTTACGGTATTGGCATAATGTCGGCATTAATCGGTAGGTGGTGTCATAGTCAGTTAAAATCATTTCACTGGCCAACGCTATTTCTTCGGTCACTTGTAAGCATAGCTGTACCAGGCTTTCCAATCCTTGCCGCTCTTTTGGAAATTGCCGTGCCAGTGTTGCGACAAACGCCGCTATCGACTGGGGAAGGGCGCTGTTAAGTCCTGGATAGTAAACATGGCTGAACGGGTCGACGTTGATAAACTCAAGATCACCGCTTAGCCCCAGAGCATTCAGCACCTTATAAATCACCTGACCGCCTCGGTAACCATCCGGTCCACAGCCGCTGATCAAATGCACACCGGCATCAAAATGGTATTTATTCCGTTTAAATCCATGTGCATAACCGCCAGGACGGTCATGGGCTTCCAGTACGATGACTGATTTTCCGGCTTTGGACAGCAGTGCTGCGGTGGTTAGCCCCCCAATTCCGCTACCAACGACAATAACATCGTAATTCTTCAACCTAGAACCCTCAGTTGGATGCACCCGATGGGTGAGGCCTTGAAGCCGATTAGTGCCAGCATTCATTTCCCCCCCAGTAATAGTTGTAGCGGTTAACTGAGGATTCTAGGTACATGGCTTTTGTAATCCCAATTTTTGCCATAATATCGCAGGGTTCTCAAAGCACATTTCATTGCTTGCCATATCAACGGCAACCTGAGAAGTATAACCCCGTGTTAAACGGATCCCCGACGCTTTATCGACAATTAGATAGTTAATTTTCAAGCGATTTTGCCATTCAACAATTTGCGCCTGTACAATGATTTTCTGGCTGAATTTGACAGACTTGGCGTATCGGATACGAAGATCAATCACCGGCCAGGCATATCCTGAAGCACGCATTTTCATATAGCCGTAGTCAATTTTGTCCAGCAACGCACAACGCGCCATTTCAAAATATTTGGCGTAATGGCCATGCCAGACAATTTCCATTAAATCAACATCAAAAAACGGCACTTCAATTTCGATCTCGCAACTAACAATACATTTACTCATACAAGCTCCAGTGCTGGTCGCGTATCAATTGCAGGCATAGCCGTAATGCTTGCTCCAATGCCCGGTCAGTATCCAAAAAGGGAACATGTTCCCTGACTTGGGTTATGGTCATGATTAAACCGGGACTGAGCAAGGGATTACCGCCCCTCAACTCAACTGCCTGCACTACGGCCATCAGCATGGCAGCCGCAACCTGCTCTGTCAATTCAAGCACCCGAATACAATCGCGCGCCGCAATCGTACCCATGCTCACCTTATCCTGGTTATGGCACTCTGTGGAGCGGGAGAACACGCTCGCGGGCATCGTTAATTTCAAAGCTTCCGCTGTCCATGCGGAAACGGCAATCTGAACGGCCTTAAAACCATGGTTCAATATCGCCTGTTCGGCTTTCGCGCCGGAAAGATTAGCGGGTAAGCCATGATTAAACTTAGGGTCAACAAGCTGCGCCATTTGTCTATCCATCAGGTCGGCCAAATTTGCCACGGCTGTTTTCATACAATCCATTGCGAAGGCAATGTGACCGCCGTAAAAATGTCCGCCATGCAGCACACGCCCATTCTCAGCATCAATGATGGGGTTATCATTGGCGCTATTCAGCTCATTTTCAATAAACTGGCGGAACCAAGGCAACGCATCTTCTAATACGCCAATGATATGTGGCGCACAACGCAAAGAATAACGATCCTGCAAACGAGTGTCATTACGGGGAGGTTGGCAGGCAATCGGTAAATCTTCGCGGATTCGCCGCGCAACAGTGATCTGTCCTGCATGTGGCTTAACGGCGAACAATCGTTCATCAAAATGACCTGCATTGCCCTGTAATGCAACTGAAACCAGGCTGGTGGTGCGGGTACTCAATTGAGACAAATAGGTGGCGCGTTGATAAGCCAAACAGGCGAGGGCGGTCATTACTGATGTCCCATTCATGATTGCCAGACCTTCCTTTGGGTTCAATTTGAGCGGCACAAAGCCTAAGCCGCTAAAAACGGTCTCAGCCGTTTGTGTTTGTCCCTGATACCAGACCTCCCTCTCCCCTGCCAGTACAGCCGCCAGATAAGACAAGGGTGTTAAATCGCCACTCGCGCCGACCGAACCTTCTTGAGGGATTAAGGGCAGGATGTCGTGTTCGAGTAACTTACCGATCTGCTGCAATAGTTGATAACGTACCCCGGAAAACCCTTGAGCCAGGCTATTGATACGCACCGCCATAATCGCCCGAGTCTGTGCCTGATCAAAGTGGGCGCCTAAGCCGCAGCCGTGAAAAGTATAAAGATGCCGAGACAAGTCAGCGACATATTCCAAGGGGATAGGCACGGTACAAGAGTCGCCATAACCCGTCGTAACGCCGTAAACAAAGCCTTCCTCCCGCAGCAGCATGTTAACAAACTTAGCGCCCTTATTGATCCGATCCTTAAAAACGGCGGTATCGCTTATGTGTAGCGATTTCGTCTGGTTAGCGATGTGGCAAATGTCTTCAATGGTTAACTTACCCCCATCGACAATTACGGTTTGTTCAGTCATCCTAGAAACCTCGTAGCTTACTCACCAAACGGGTGAAGCGCAAAACTTTTAAAAAGTTTATTAGCATCATGTCGTTAAATATCCAGGCTAGCGGTCAACTGAGGTTTCTAGGATCATTACCAGCCTGCCAAAAATCATAGAAATTGAACCATTGCAGTGGCTCTTTTAAGCAATAGTGCTGTAGTCGGTCGGCATAATCTTGGGCGTATTTTTGTATGGCTATTTCGCTGTGTTTACGGGGCAGGGCTATACCGTCACTAAAACAATCAAAATAAATTGTCTGCCGATGTTGATGTTTTAAGCAAAACAAGGTGTAGACAGGACATTTAAGCAAGGATGCCAGTATGAATGGCCCTTGCGGAAACAGGGCGGGATGCCCCAAAAAAATGGCACGGGAGACTCGGTCTTGCCCTGTCACGGGTGTTCTATCCGCCGCAATCACAACCAGCTCTCCCGCATCAATCTTGTCCTGCAAAATCATCGCGGTTGCCGCATTTGTGCCGGTCACTTGCATCAGGTTTACACGGCTGGAGGTAGCGTTACGGTTTAACAAGGCATTAAACTTTTTAGCATGCTTGGTATGGACCAATACATTCACGGTCACATCATTACGCAAACTGGCAATAGCCCGTAGCACCTCTAAGTTGCCAAGATGAGAGCCGAGTATCAATAAGCCATGCCCTAGCCTAAGATGCTCAGCAATCGCTTCGCGACCATTATATTCAATATCTTGTAGTGTTATTGAACCACTCAACGCAGCCAATTTATCAATAATGGCATTGGAAAAACTGACAAAATGTCGATAGCTATCGTAAGCAGACCCTTGTAACCCCTGTTCGGGCAAGTACGCCGATACCCTTTGCAGATATTGGCGGCTGGCTTGCCGCCCTGGCCGATTAATCAACCAATAATAGCTAACCACGGGATATAAAAAAAATTGCAAAACCTGCCGACCAAACAACAGATAAACTTTCAACAGCAACTGCATGCCCCAAATGGCGCTTCTTTCTTCAAGCTGCGCCCAGTGTTTCACCGCCATTGCCTTGCCAAAAGGATCGGTAACCGCCACAACATGCCCAAAAACAATTGGGCATGTTTTTTGGAAATCAGCAGATTGTCTTGCAGCATCCTGAAATGGGAAACGCCATCCAGCGGATACTGTACGGCTGCGCCAATATTGACGACCCCCACACCCTGCCAATGTAGGCGCACGGCAATTTCTATATCAAAATCCATACGCTGTCCCAGAGCCGTTGATTGCAATATCTTGTCGACAGCGGCTAGCGGATAGCACCGAAATCCGCACATCCCGTCGCTAATATCGAAAGACAAGGTATTAATCCAAATCCACAGATTGGTGAATTGGCGGCCATACAGTCTTTTTTTCTGGACGCTGCCATCAAAAATGGGTGTCCCTAAAATCAACTTATCGGGGTTTGCGGCGCTGGCCGACAAAAAAAGGCCAATATCATCCAAGCGATGTTGTCCGTCAGCATCTATTTGAATAGCATGGGTAAAGCTATTTCTCAACGCCAATTGCAACCCCGTGATGACAGCCGCCCCTTTACCGCCGTTCCGGGTTCTCTCATGTAAGATAATCCATTGTTTTTCCTGTTTGGCTATCCGTCTTAATTCTGAAGTACACAGCTCTGAACTGCCGTCATTAACCAAAAAGCAAGGCAATTTAAACTCACGCAAGGCCTCAATCACCTGGCCAATAGCCTCATGATGGTTGTATACCGGAATGACGACACAGGTTTTCATATCTTAGCTCCGTACAACAGTCTGCCTGAGCTATGAGATTGGATGCGGGAACTAAAGTCGAAATACAATTTGCCACTGCCTTCATTCCATCTCAGTTGTAGCGTCAGTTTATCGCCAGGGCGGATTATCTTTTTAAACTTAATGACCTCCATGCACGAAAAAGGCTGAGTTATCGAAAAAAATATCTTGCCATACTTTTCCGCCCAAGCCAGTTGGGTAACGCCCGGCAAAATCGGCTGTCCAGGAAAATGCCCAGCAAAATAAAGCAAGTCAGCCTGCATCCGTAAGGATAATTCCACGCAGTCATCCTGTTGGCTGAAAAACTGAAGCTGCGGGAACACTCGGCTATCCAAAGACAATAGACTGGCTATCCTTTCATGGTCAATTTTTCCCTGAGCCGATAAGGGCAACTGGTTGATGAACAACCATTTTTTAGGCAGGACAACGGTTTCAAAACCGTTCAGAAGCTGGTTTCTAAGCTGTTTGATCAAAGCGCCCCGGCCATGTTGCCTTATAGTGTCCAACCCCTGTGCCGTTAAAATGACCACGGCTACAATCCGCGCCCGCTTATCAATCCAGAGGCGGCAATGTGCCTGCCGCACCCGGCCAGACTGCTGTAATGCCTGTTCCATTTCATTCAGCGACAAACGTTTTTCTTCTACTTTTACAATACGGTCTATGCGGCCTAATAGACTAAACCGCCCATCCTTGCACAATTCAAGTTGATCCTGCAAAAAGCAGGGCGTGCCTTCGGGCAAATAAGGTGAGTGAAGCAAGTACTGCTGGTCGGCAGACGGCGCTAGGGTAACGCCAGGAAAAGGGAGCCAGCGTTCATCTGATACTGGCTTGCGCCAAGCTATGCCGCCAGTTTCAGAACTGCCATAAATATCGATAAGCTTTTGGCCACTTTGCTGCTCAATTTGTCTCGCGACATCAATATCCAACGTGCCTCCAGAACTAAAAATTGCCTTTAAACGGCTTATTTCTGACCAAGGCATCAATTCATCAAGCCTTTTTAGCTGAGCGGGGCTGGCTACCCAATACGACGACTGCGAGGATTGCGCGGATTGCGCGGATTGCTCATGCGCGGCTTTTAACATCGACTCTGGGCTTAAATACAGTTTGCTATGGAAACAACGACCGCTCACCAGGGGCCATAACACTCGGAATAACAAGCCATAGATATGCTGATGACTGACTGTCGCCAACACCTGGGACCGTGCCAATTCAATACCCCACTGCTGCTCCAAAGTATCCACTTCACGCTGAAATTGCCACAGCTCTTTTTGAATGGCTTGCGGCTGCCCCGTGGAACCGGAAGTATAGAGCGTTAATGGCGACCGCTGCAAGTCCAATGCTGATAACGCCATTGTGCCTTCAGCACTAGGTAATAGCAGTGCCTTACCCGAAGGCCAATCACCCAATAAATGGCAGCCTTGTTGCATCAGCTTTTCAGCGGTTGCGGGCCTGTTGTTAGCGGCAATCCAGACAGCCTTGCCAGAATGCCACAAAGCAAACAACATAACGGCAAAGGGATAAGCCTCTTCATAATATAAGGCATATTCCATTTCAGGCCGCCGTACTAAAACAGCCGCTTTGCCCGCTACATCCCGACTAAAATCAACACGGCCTATCCGTTGCCCCTGATAGTGGGCAACGGATAGGTCTGGCGCTTGCTCTAGAGCGCACTGCGACAGTGGTGTCCGTTTTAATTCAACGGACATATTTTTTGCACCCTGATACGGATCAGATATTCAATCCCCATTAACAATCCTATCAGACCATACGCAATGAAGCCATTGTAGAGGCCCCACCAGAAAAAATCGGCCCATAAAGCCGTTCCTGCGGCAATTAAGCCATTGATGATAAAAAATGCGCACCAGACCTGCGTTACTTTTCGGGTATAGACGGCACCTTGAACCGACAAGTCGGGATGTTGTAAACGCGCCACCCGTTCAATGATGGGAGGAGGATATGCCAAACTAATGGCAAACAATAAGAATAAGCAAAGATTCACCCATACCGGATAAAAGCGCAAACTTAACTCGCTATTGTGCCAAATGGCAAAAACAAAATATATAACACCTGCCCCAATCAGCGCTCTGCTCCATTGCTTATTGGCAGGAAATAAAAAAAAACGAATCATTAACATCACCAGCAAGGCAGCCGAAATTTTCCATGGCATCATCACTTGAATACCAAAATAGGCAGCTAACGGATATAACAGCATAACAAAACCAATGAGACTGTTTAGCAATCGGAGTATCAGGTATCCATTAGTAGTCGACCAAAAATTGTTTAACATTTTTTCGTTTGCAGACCTTAGAAAATCAGACTTGGGTGTTAGGCTTATGATCGCCTACTCAAGTTTGAATATCGCTTCAACAACATCACCCACCGTCCGGGCGGCCTTGAAGTCGTCAGCTTTTACCTCCCGCCCCGTGATTTCTTTCAGTTTTACGATCATATCAACCGCATCAATACTGTCAAAGTCCAGGTCTTCATACAGGCGTGCGTCTAAAGTCACCTGGTCTTCTTCAATTTCAAACATCTCCAACATGATTTTCTTGATACCATCCAAGATTTCATCACGATTATTCATATCTTCCCTCAAGTCCGTTTGGATTCAATGCCTGTTTGGATTCAATGAACGCAGCCAATTTAGCCACCGATGCGAAGATTTTTTCGACATCATCTGTTTCCGCGTCTATCCGAACATCATATTTCTTTCTAATGGCCAGACCCAGTTCCAGGGCATCGATTGAATCCAGTTCAAAACCTCCATTGAATAATGCCTCCTGACTATCAAAATCGGCAATATTTAAATCTTCTAAGGCCAGTGTATCAATGATCAGTTGTTTTAATTCATTTTCCAGGTTGCTACTCATGGTGGTTCCGTTGTTGACTAAAATAATCTTGTAAATAGCTGTTGAACCGGCGTACGGCAATGCTTCTTGGCGCTATCGCCTGAAATTCATCTAATGCTATATCATCACCTACTGTCATCGATAAATGAAATCTCCGCTCAGGTATTTGATACCATTTTTCCACTTTCGTTAAGGTACTTGGCACACAATGCAGCGTAACCGGTGTAACCACTGTGTCAGCCTGCAGGGCAATCGTTGCTGCGCCACGCTGGAATTTATATTTAGCATTCGGTACTGTCCGTGTACTTTCGGGAAAAATAACCAGGATGCCGCCGGACTTTAAATAGTCCGCACAACTGTTGATCATCTGCTCCGGATCTTCATTGCTGATATAACCTGCATTGATGATAGGCCCTTTCATGCAGGGATTATGCCATAATTTTTTTTTAACAATGCAACTGGCAGTCGGAATTCTACTAAGTAAAAATACTATATCAATCAAGGTTGGGTGGTTTGCCAAAATTAACTGGCCTGGTCGGTTCAACTTTTCCAAGCCATTAATTTCATACGTCATAATGCCAATTCTGTGCATTAGGCCGATAAAAACATAAAAACTGTAATGCACACACTTTTGCGCCCGCTGCCTTTTCTTAGGAGGGCTCTCAGGAATAACATTAAGTACCGGAAAGGCCACTATCCATAATAAAAAACCGCCTATCCCAAAAACACTAAAACTCAGGCCAGTTGCAAACAAACGCCAGTAATAATTGAGCCTTTTTTTCATTATAATTGACCTGCGATCACGGCCATCAAGTTAATAGCCTCCCATTTTAACATTGTTTTAAAATGGGATAGCGTTCCAGCTTAGGTGAAATTAGACTAATCCATACATTCGTTTTTTGCTATGGTAGCTAACGCGCTTTCATGCCCTCGATATCTTTGTTGGGTTTAGCCTGCCAGTGCTCCAATTGGGCCATATAATTAAAGTTTTTCACTTTATTCGTTTATAAAAGCTAAAACATCCCGTCAGCAATATTTCATAATAAGCAGATGGTTGCTTAGGCATCACTCAGATGACCAAACAGAGGAAACCGAATAGGCCATCATTTTCTTGATTTATGGGAAAGGTATCCGGTATTAATTTTCAGGCATCCATTCCATTTCATGGTGGAATGCGTGTAAATAAACGGAATTAGTTCGCAAATTATTGAAGTGCTTGACATAATTTGATATAGTCGTTCGGATGATTGTGCAATCCGGAGAGTTATAGACTGATTGCGGTCACTCTTCACACGACTTAATAACTCATGTTACGCAGGCAACAATATTCCCGTATGCCGCGCCGAGTACCGGTGATTTTATTGGGAATCGCCCGATAGGGGCGCGGCAGGGAAGCCGCGCTTTGCCGAAGGGACAAGGATGTCCCTTTT
>NZ_JBKKBJ010000062.1:0-26687 GCF_046714055.1 Methyloglobulus sp.
CATTGGTTACGCAATGACTCGACGCGATGTCGGAATGCTTTGCATTTTCACTACGCAAAAAAACGCTTCGTGAAAACGCCCAGCCCTATCGCTTCTGGGGACTACTCGACTCCTGTCTCGCAGCGTATGCCTAACTTAGCGGGTAAGGCTTATGCGCTATCTGTCTTAAGCCCACTTAAACCTTGGACGACATGGTTAAACCAGATTATTTTGATACGCGGACGTTTACAAGCAAGCAATGACAGTGATTTAAAAAATTGACTTTTATTCACTATGCACGTTGGCAAGTGGTGTGCCGACATGATTGGCTGGGTGAACCGCCAGGGCAGGTCAAATACAACTATCTTTTGTTTTTCAGTAATTTCAATGGCACATGGGATCAATATATAGATGCCTTTTCGGATGTTTTGCCCAGAGGCCTTAATTTAATATGGCGCTGGAGCGTTAAATTTCCGGGTTCAGTCCCCGTTACACCTTTTAAGAATTATACCCGCTTGATTCAATATGATACCGATTACTACTACAACGTCTATCCTGGCGCCGCAACGACTGACGTAAGGGCCGCTTTATTCTTAATAGGAAGCGCTCGCTAAATTTGCCGAGGCCAACAAAGACTTGGAACCCGCAGCTTTTAAACTGGCCTACAACAAATTCCTCATTAGCGTACAAAATAGCCTGATGAGTACTGGGGCAGGCCCACGCTTTACTGAACGCCATCAAGTAGCCTCCTCTTGTGGATCTAAAGGAGCCCAACATGTCAATTAACTGTTCGTGGTTATCTAAAGATTACCAAGCCAATAAACCGCATCCTCAATAAAAATGGTCAGGCTTACGGCTTGACTGTGCTTGCACCGTTTAAAAATGATAATGCTGATGATCTACGTAGTTATTTAGCGAAAATACCATCCGTTGATGTAGACAGTCCCCTAGCCAATATTCCTTTAACGCACAATGCGCGTTTTAATATTATTGATGATCTGCCATTTGTGGGTGCGCCCGCACTGTACGACCATTTGCAGTACCAGTACCTGTTGTTTCCCTGTGTGTTCGATACCGGTAATACCAAATGGAATTCAGTCAGACGCGATCTAGATACCTATTTGATGCACATGTTTGAGGCCATACCTACGGAAATTAGCGCGATATGGGGGCATTGTGTCGGTTTTCCTGTAACATTGACGTTATCGGCGTTTCAAGGTTTTGTTAAGAAATATCAAATAAGTGGCGGCTTTTTCTTTGCCGACTATCCGAACAGTAGTGCCAAAGAGGTACGTAAGGCCTTGTTTGAGCAGAAGCAATTCATTAACTTCGTCATCAAGGCGCAAGATATTCCTGATTCCGTTCAGCTCAAAGCTGATTTCTTTGAGTTTTATAAATCACTTGGGGATATGCCAACTCCCCCACCTGGCAGCATTATTTAACAGTGAGGATAGAAAATGACAACTCAAGCACCTGTTGAGACACTCGACCTTGATGATATTCAAGGATTTGTCATACGTACCTATCCCTTGCCTTGCGCCCGCTATGTCTATGTACATGTCGAGGACAAGCATGTTGCTGAAGCCCGCAATACGCTTGAAAAACTGACCCAACACGTCACCCAGGCCAGTGTCTGGCTAAATGACACCAAGGAACTGGATCAAGCCCTTAATATTGCCCTTACCTTTAAAGGTCTGATGGCATTGGGTCTGCCCGCCAGTTCCTTAATAACATTTCCAACCGCGTTTGCAGAAGGCATGGCTAACCGCAAGATATTATTGGGTGATGAAGGGGATAGCGATCCTAAAAACTGGGATAAGGTATGGCAAGACAGTAACACCGACAATAACAAAGCGATACATCTCTGGCTGGCAATTTTTGCCGCTACTGAAAACAAACGGGACAGCTACTATAACGAACTTAACAAACTGATGGGAGATGGTAGCGGTATGAGTGTTTTAGGTTTTGAGGATGCGGGCCTATTGAAAGATCCCAAGACCAAAAAATACTTGAACACCGAACATTTCGGTTATCGCGATGGTATCAGTGATGTCGAGTTTAAGGGTATGCCATTCCCTCATGTCGATGGTCGTGGCAAATTGATGCCCGATGGCAGTTGGTCGCCGTTGGCGACCGGTGAGTTTTTGTTGGGTTATCCAGATGAGTCACCGGAATGCCCGGTAGCCCCCATGCCCCACACACTTGCCCGCAATGGCACGTTTATGGCGGTTAGAAAGTTACATCAAAACGTAGCGAGTTTCCGTAAATACCTGGATGAACAAAGCAAAAAATTTCCTGGTGGCAAGGAATTACTTGCCGCTAAATTTGTTGGCCGCTGGCGGGATGGCACACCGTTGACATTATCTCCAGACAAAGAAGATTCGGCTCTGGCCGGAGATGACAGCCTCAATAATAGCTTCAATTATAAAGAAGATATGGATGGTCATCGGTGTCCGATGGGTGCACACATTCGTCGCATGAATCCGCGTGATGCCATGTTGTTTAGTAAATTGGCTGACCGTAGGCGCATTATGCGCCGTGGTTTTCCCTATGGGCCATACACACCGGAAGATCAACCGGTCAATGATGCCGACGAACATGGCATTATGTTTTTTGCCATAAATTCGAATTTTGAACGGCAGTTTGAATTTGTCCAGCAGCAGTGGGTACATTATGGCAATGATTTTTTTCAAGGGGATGACAAAGATCCCTTGGTAGGCAGCAACGAAGGCAAAGGAAAAATGGTTATCCAAGGCGATAGCAGGACAGATCGTCCACCCCATATTTGCACTGGCTTACCTTCGTTTGTTAACACCCGTGGTGGTGATTACTTTTTCATCCCCAGCTTAACCGCCTTGCGACAAATAGCACTGGGCATAGTAAGCACGATTTAGTTGCTTTGATTTACAAAAGGCAGATTTGCTAGTGACGCTACCAATAATGGTGATAGCATCAGAAAAATGGGTATTAACTGAAACGACATTCACTGTTTAGTCCCAAAGCAACATGATATTTCTCCTGTGCCGCTCATACCTGCTGCCTCACAATCGACCTGTAGAGCCGGTTATAAAAGAGTCCTTGCATCATTGCGAGGGGATGAAAGCATTTCCATCCCCTGCGTTTGGATGACGAGTTTACATCTGGCGATGCATCTTCGCCATTTCCAAGTTTTCCTCGACGGCTTTTTCATAGGCGTTAATCAGCCATTGGCAATGGTCTTTAAAACTTTGTGCCTGTCTACCGTAGAGATAGCTTTTTGACTCGTATTGGCTAAGAAGTTTCTTGTGCTCATCAACCTTAAGCTGCATTTCGTTCGCCACTACCTCATAGTGTTGCGCCAGCGCTTCATGATCGGCCTTGGATCCTGCGTTTCGCACGGCCACGCTCATATCCATCGGATGCGGGTTCATCTTGGCGCAAGCGGTCAGTAAACCAAGAGCCAAAAGCAGGGTAATCAGTAATTGTGTTTTCATGGGTTTTCTCCAGATTAATTAAATAGTTAAGATAACATGGTTTTTTTAGCTCGTTTTTTAAAGCCCTAGGATTGATGAACGAAACTAGGCTCATCAAATGCAGTCTATAAACCTTCTTTACATTTAAGCACAAATGATGCCATATTTAAAATTAATAAGTTAAGTATTTTAAACTTGTATTTAAGTCTGTTTGCACAATAATGGTGTATTGACAGTAATTAACGCACCTTATTAAGGCAGCCCCGATAATGTTGATTGTTCAGTATCTCCACGTCTGTGAGTTTCCTGGAACTGTAAAACTGGGATGAATAGGTATCGCCAGAGCGTACCACAATAAGTTGACGTGTCGGGATACGGTTACTCGAAGGACTTGTATACGTTCTCACTTCCTGGATCTCTTCAACTATTTCCATACGGTTAATTTGGTTTTGAGTTCATTTTGAAATCCTCTACGACGTTAAACGAATAGGGGCTACTTCGTGTTCCGATGACCGTAGTCAAAAAGTAGTGGCCGATGATGCGTTGTAGTACTGATTCCAGCCGATGCTCATCAAAACCGCTCATACCGCCGACTTTCCTTCGAGAAACTTGATGTCCCTGTGCCAGCGCCAGATCACGTAAACCGCCGGGATCACGAACAAGGTCAGCATCATGGCCGAAAAGACACCGCCGATCTGGGGCGCGGCCAGGCGTTTCATCACGTCCGCACCGGCACCGCTCGCCCACATTACGGGCAGCAGGCCGATGACATCCACCAGGCCGATTATCGCCATGGGGCGAATGCGCTCCAGTGCGCCGTTATGGACGGTTTCGATCAGATCGTCGAGGGTGCGCAACCCACCCACCACCTGACGGCGGCGGCAGGCTTCGTCCAGATAGGCCAGCATCACGGCACTGGTTTCGGCCGCCGTACCGATCACCGTGAGACTGCCGACCCACACCGCGATGCTGATGTTGTAGTCCAGCAAGAACACCAGCCACACGGCACCCACCAGCGACATGGGCAGGCCCACCATGACGATGAGGGTTTCGCCAATAGAGGGGAAGACGAAGTAATACAGCACGAAGATGATGGCGACAGTCAGCGGCACCGCTAGCTTCAGCCGCTCCTTGACCCGCTGCATGAATTCGTACTGGCCCGACCAGACGATGGTATAGCCGGCGGGTAGTTCGACCTTCCCTTGCACGACCCGCTTCAAGTCCTCCACGTATCCGCCCACATCGCGCCCGGCCAGGTCTACGTAAACGTAGCCGGACAACATGCCGTCCTCGTCACGGATCATGGCCGGGCCGGACACCATTTTCAGGTCGGCCAGTTGCGCCAGCGGCACCTGGGCACCGTTGGGTGCGCTGACCGTCACACGTCTCAGTTTGTCCAGGTCGTCGCGCAGTTCGCGCAGATAGCGCAGGTTGACTGGGTAGCGCTCACGCCCTTCGATGGTCGTGGTGATGCTTTCCCCGCCGATGGCCGATTCTATGATCTTGCCGATGTCCATGACGGTGAAGCCGTAGCGGGCGATTTCCTCGCGCTTGATGGAGAAGTCCAGAAAATAGCCACCCGAAACCCGTTCCGCATAGGCGCTGCGGGTGCCGGGCACGTCCTTGGCGACCATCTCGATGGCTTTTCCGATCTCCTCGATCTTTTTCAAATCAGGCCCGAAAATTTTGATGCCCACCGGCGTGCGGACGCCGGTGGTGAGCATGTCGATGCGCGCCTTGATGGGCATGGTCCAGGCATTGGTGACGCCGGGGAATTGCAGCGCAGCGTCCATTTGTGTAATCAGGTCTTCGTAAGTGACACCTTCCCGCCACTGTTCCTTGGGTTTTAATTCCACCACCACTTCCATCATGGAAAACGGTGCCGGATCGGTTGAGGTTTCCGCGCGCCCGGCCTTGCCGAACACACGTTCCACCTCTGGGAAAGACTTTAGTTTTTGATCCATTTGCTGTAATAGCTTGCCGGCCTCGGTCACGGAAATACCCGGCAAGGTGGTCGGCATGTAGAGGATCGTGCCTTCGTATAGCGGCGGCATGAATTCCGAACCCATGCGCTGTAACGGCACGGCGATGCTGGCCAGCATCAATACAGACAGCGCCACCAAGCCGACCCGATGGCGTAAGGCCAGGGTCAAAACTGGTGCGTACAGCCGCCGCAACAGCCGGGTGACGGGATGGCGCTGTTCAGGAAAAATCCGTCCGCGCATCAACCCAGGTAGACAGGCTGGTACTAGTGTGATGGTCAGTGCCGCAGTAACGGCTATCCCCAGGTTGGTAGTCCAGGCCAGCGGTTTGAACAACCGGCCTTCCTGCGCTTCCAGGACAAAAATCGGGATGAAGGAAACGGCGATGACTAGCACCGAGGCGAAGATCGTCGGTCCCACTTCCTTGGCCGAGTCGATAAGCACCTGCAACCGGTCGCCCGGCCGACCATCCCGTTCCCATTCCTCCAGGCGCTTGTGGGCGTTGTCCACCATGACGATGGGCGCGTCCACCATGTCCCCTATCGCCAGGATGATGCCGCCGATGCTCATGATGTTCATGCCCACGCCGAAGAAATACATCGGGATAAAGGCGATGAGGATGGCGATGGGCAAGGTGACGATGGGAATGAACGCCGAGCGGATATGCAGGAGAAAAGCGACGACCAGCACACCGGTGACTATCAGCTCTTCCGCCAGGTTTTCGCTGGCCGTAGCGATAGACTCCCGGATCAGGTCGCTGCGGTCGTAGACGGTGACGATTTTGACACCCTTGGGCAGGGAAGGCTCGATTTCCTTGAGCTTAGCCTTGACCCGCTCGATAACGGCGGGCGCATCCTCCCCATAGCGCATGATGACCACACCGCCCACCGCCTCTCCTTGGCCATCCAGTTCCACGATGCCGCGCCGCATGTCGGGGCCGAGGGTGACCGTGGCAATCTCGCGCAGCAGTATCGGCGTACCGTTGGCATTGGCGCCCACGGCGATTTTCTCGATATCGGCGGTAGATTTGATGTAACCGCGCCCCCGGATCATGTATTCCACCCCGGAGAACTCGACGACTCGCCCACCCACATCGAGGTTGCTCATCCGCACTTTGTCGATGATCTCGTTCAGATTGAGCCGGTAGGCCAGCACCTTGGTGGGATCGAGATTGATCTGGTACTGGCGCACGAAACCGCCCACGCTGGCGACTTCGGCAACGCCGTCCACAGCCCGGAGCCAGTAGCGCAGATACCAGTCCTGGAACGAGCGCAGCGATGCCAAGTCCTGCTGTCCCGTTGTATCCACTAGCGCGTATTGAAACACCCAACCTACCGCCGTGGCATCCGGCCCTAGCTGAGGCGTCACGCCTTCCGGCAGACGCCCCGAGAGTTGGTTCATATATTCCAGAACACGGGAACGCGCCCAATAGATGTCGGTGCCGTCCTTAAACAGCACATACACGTAGGAATAACCGAAGTCCGAAAATCCCCGCACGACCGTCACATTGGGCGCGGACAGCAGGGCGGTGATGATAGGATAGGTGATCTGGTCTTCCACCAGATCCGGAGAGCGCCCCATCCAGGTTGTATAGATGATGACCTGGGTGTCGGATAAATCCGGCAAGGCATCGATGGGGGTGTTCTTCATGGCCCATAAGCCGCCAGCGGCCAGACCGAAGACCAGCAGAAAGACGATGAAGCGGTTTTTAGCGCTGAATTCTATGATTTTTTCGACCATGACCGATCCTCATACACTATTTGGAATGTCTGTTGAAACGGGACGATCTTAATGCTTCATCCCTTTCATGCTACCTACTGCATTCTTGAGCTGGCTCTCGGAATCGAGCAGGAAGTTCGCCGAGGTGACGATATGTTCGCCCTCGTACAGTCCCTCCAGAATTTCGATCCAGTCACCGCTGCGTTGGCCTATTTTTACGTTGCGCCATTCAAGTTTGCCGCCACCCAGATGAATAAAGATGATCTGCCGCTCCCCGGTTTCCAGCACCGCATTTTTGGACACCACCAACCGTTTTCCCAGCGGCACGGCAAGCTCCAAATTAGCAAACATTCCCGGTTTGAAAATTTCTGACGGGTTATCCAGTTCGAAGCGAACCTTGGCGGTGCGGGTTTGCGGGTCAACCGTCGGATAAATGAAAACGATCCGGCTTTGATACTGATTTTTGGGTGCGTAGGACAGACTGAGAAGCGCAGTTTGGCCCAGTTTTATCAGCGGCAGTTCATATTCGTAGATATCGGCCAGCACCCACACCTTGGTCAGATCGGCAATGGTATAAAGTTGATCGCCGGGATTAACGTGCATGCCGGCTAAAGCAGTTTTAGTAATGACCGTGCCGGTGAGTGGCGCATGGATCGGCAGGGTTTTCAGCACTTCACCGGTGCGTTCCAGATCACGGAGGTGGTAGTTTTCAATATCCCACAGGCGTAAACGCCGACGCGCGACATCAAGCAACGAATTTGCGCCCCTCGCAACTTCGGGGAATTCGCTGTTTCCCAACGCTTTTGCGCTTTGCAGGGCAAGCAGATATTCCTGCTGGGTCGCCACCAGTTCTGGGCTATACAGGGTAAACAGTATCTGCCCTTTTTTGACATGTTCACCCGTGGTGTTCACAGTGAGCTGCTCAATCCAGCCTTCTATTTTTATATTCACCTGGGCGATTAAACGCTCATCGATTTCCACACGGCCCACTGTACGGATGTTTTGTTCCATAAGCCGGTATTTGGCTTCCTCGAAGGTGACGCCAATCGATTGCAGGCGTTCGACATCGATGTTCATGATATTTTTGGAATCAGGCTTTTTGGGTGCGGCTAAGTGATCCGCTCCGGCATGATTCGGGGGTTCTCCTGTATATGCTGGCGGTGCAGCCATCAGCAGCAAGAAATAAATGGTTATTGCACCCCACTTATTGAATAGTTGCTTGATAAGCATGCTTTGTTGTTGAATCATGGCCGTTCTCCAATGATGCCCTCTAGCCGGGCGAGGGCTTTTTCATGTTCGACCATTTCACTGTGCAGTTCGATTTCATTGTCTAGGAGGGTCAGCAAGCTGGTCAGCAAACTGAGGAAATCCACTTTGCCGACGCCATAACTCGCCTGGGCTGCGGCAAGCGTGAAATGTGCCTGAGGAATGATGGCACCTTGAAGGATGCGGATAAGTTCTTCGGCGCGTTGTGCCTGCGCGATATTGTCTTTGACGCGAAACAGCAGTTCCTGCCTGACATTCTGTAAATCGTCCTTGCTGGCCTCCCGTCCGGCAACCGCCTCTTTCACCCCTTGCCGTTGTTTGGTGGCAAAGTAAAGTGGAACTTCCACATTGAGCATGACCTGATAACCGTTGAGTCCCGTCGGTTCTTCACGGATACCGCTGGCGCTGAGTTCAAAATTGGGTAAATATTCCCGTTTTGCCAGATCTATGGTTTTATCGCCGCGTTCCACGCCCTTTATCCGAGTGGCAAGCAGTGGCGCCGAGTTGCCGACCAGTACTTCCATCTGTTCCTGGCTGTGTTGCAACGGCATCATTGCTATCTCTTCCGGAACTCCCAATGGACTAAAAGGATCGCGATTCAATATCCGATTAATGTCTGCTGACAGCGATTGTTTGCGTTGTTCTAAACTGGCCAGCCGCGCAATCAGCCGCGAAATTTCCGTTTGTGCCCGGTAGACATCCTGTTGCGCTCCCTTTCCTACCGCATAGTACGCCTCGGCGGTTTTCTCGAACTGAACCAG
The DNA here is from genome assembly GCF_046714055.1 of Methyloglobulus sp. Taxonomy (GTDB): domain Bacteria; phylum Pseudomonadota; class Gammaproteobacteria; order Methylococcales; family Methylomonadaceae; genus Methyloglobulus. The sequence goes on from NZ_JBKKBJ010000062.1 coordinate 9,160, forward strand.
CAGGCGCTTGTTTTTCTCTACGATCGCTATCGATTTGACAATTAAATGGAGATTGTAATAGGCCTCTTTGAGGGCAGCCACTATTGCTAGCCGGGTCGCCAGATAGTTTTGTTCCAGCATTTCGGCTTCACTGGAAGCAATATCTCCTTTGAGGCCGAGTTTACCAGGAAACGGAATTGCCTGGCTGACGCCAACCATCGTTTCCCGTTTTTCCAAATCCCTGTGACTCAATAGAAGTTTAGGATCGGGGAGGGTTTGGACCTGGGAGATTCTGGCCTGAGCCGATACCCAGCGTTGTTCGGCCGCCTTGATTTCAGGGTTTTGGTCCAACGCTTCCTGGATCAATTGCGCCAATGGCAAAACCGGCTCAACGTTGTGGTCAGCGGCGGGAATCAAAGCAGGCCACAACAAGCTGGCCCATAGCAAGGCAAATTTCATGATGAACACAAAAAAATTAATTACTATCTGCTTTCTTTTCATCAACTAAATCTCACTAACGCAACTAACAAAACGTCTGAACAACTGAGTATTTCCTGGTAGGCCAGACTCACTCCCACCACACTATCGCATCGTTAGACTTTGTAGCAATCGACCCTCCTGATACGCCATGCACATCAACCCAAAGGTGAGGCAGCCCCAGATCTTGCAACCAGTCAGTCCCCTGGGATTCCTTAAGCATGGCTATCGTTGATGCGCTGCCAGCCACGACACAAAATTCACCAACCACGCTCACCGCCGCAAGATGGCGCACCAGCCATCCTGTTTTGGGATTTAATACATGACCGTAGCGAACACCATTGACCAGTATGCAACGCTCATAATCTCCGCTGCTAGCCAGAGCGCCTTTATACAGCAACAAGGTATCCAGCAACGCATCCTTGCTACGCGGATGCCGTATGCCTATCCGCCAGGGACGGCCATCATCACGGGGGGCCGATCACTTTAATGTCTCCGCCAAGATTAACCATGCCATGCCATGCCTTATCCCTAGTCCGTAACACAAGGACGCTGCTCGATCCACGGCATATTCCTTGACCACGCCGCCGAAATCAATTTCCATGCCCGACACTGAAAATTTCAACACAGACCGTTTCCAAATCACTTTATGCCAGCCAACCTTGTCTAGCAGTCCATCAATCAACGACTGCTCCGGCAACTTGCCTTGGTCGAATTTCCAGGCACGGCGCAAAATGCCGGATGTGATGTCAAACATGCCATCGCTCTGCTCATAGCAAGACACCGCATAATCCAGCAAGCAGGCAGTTTCGTCATCAACGCCGATACTGCCGCCAATAGCCGCCACACGGTTGATTTCAGACAAAAAACTGTCGGCCTTGTAACGTGAATACAACGTTTCCAGTCTTTGCACATCGGCAATGGCGGCATCCGCAGCATGTCTGGCCTTCGCTTCGTCACGGGCAAACAGTTGTATATCGCACGGGGTTCCCATTGCTTTGAACTCACGGCGATAGTACTTTAGATTATTCATTATTGCGATCTGCACTTTCCGGCAGACGGCAAAACCCTTGTGCAGGCAAATCCAGGGCACTGTTAAATTTGCTAGATAAATTCTGAAAGGCAATGAGTCCGGTTAGTTCGACTATTTCATCTTCGTTAAAGTATTCATACAGGCGCCGAGTCAAACCGTAATCAACCTGCCGGTCGGTATACGTCATAGCCTCGACATATTCCAGGACAACCCTTTCCTTGTTATCAAACAACTCGCTTTCTTGCCATCGTTCAAGGGCTTCCACCTTGTTCATGGAGCCCGTTCTTTTTGCCAACACGGCGGAGTTAATATCAATACAAAAACGGCAGCCGTTTATTTGCGATACCCTCACCGTAATCAAGGATCGCAGGACTGGATCGATAGGGCTACTTTTTCTATCCAGCACCCCATAGAGTAGGGCTATCGCTGCAAACAACCTGGGGACTCTGGCCCAAATCAATGCAGGCTTAAGAATTTGTCCGTATTTTCTTTTTTGATTCCAAAAGAATGGACGAAGGTACCAAGGATAACTGGAAATGGGCTTTTCTGTGACTCTCATATCATAATCGAAGCAGTTATTAAACATCCGGACTCATCCGAAGACGGTACGGGCAATGGCTTAGCGTCAAAGGCCGGCCTGTTCATTTAGCAAACCATTGAAAAAAGATTTTTACACCATCCTGCATACCGAAACGGGATTTGCGAGTTGAAAAAGCGCCAGGGACGGACTTTTCAACATCCTGTCAAGTTAACCCACGGTTACAATGCTACACGCCTCAGCCGTAACGCATTGGTAATGACCGAAACCGAACTTAAACTCATGGCAGCCGCTGCGATCATCGGCGACAGCAAAATGCCAAAAAAAGGATACAGCACACCGGCGGCAATAGGTACACCCAGGATATTATAAACAAATGCAAAAAACAGGTTCTGACGGATGTTGCGCATGGTAGCCCGGCTTAAATGACGGGCTTTAGATAGCCCCAATAAATCACCTTTTACCAGCGTGACGCCTGCGCTTTCCATGGCTATATCGGTGCCTGTACCCATGGCAATACCTATGTGCGCCCCCGCCAAAGCCGGAGCATCGTTAATGCCATCTCCTGCCATTGCCACGATACGGCCTTCGGCCTGCAATTGTTTAACGATTTTGGTTTTCTGTTCGGGCAGTACTTCCGCTTCAACCCGGTCTATGCCGAGTTTTTTTGCCACTGCATTGGCTGTAGTTTTATTATCACCGGTTAACATGACGACTTTTATCCCCGCTTCGTGCAGGGCTTTCAACGCTTCCGGTGTTGATGATTTGATACGATCGGCGACACTAATAAATCCGCCGAGCTTCCCGTCTACGGCAACAAACATGACGGTCTGCCCTTCGAGGCGAAGCTCGTCAGCCTTTTTATTTAAAGAAGTTGTATCGATATTCTGCGCTTCCATTAATTTGGCATTACCCAGCGCAACCTGACGGTCTAAAATTCTGCCACAAACACCTTTACCGGTTACAGATTCAAATTGTTCTCCGGTGGCCAGCTTGATGCCTTTTTCTTCAGCACCTTTAATAATGGCGGCGGCAAGCGGGTGTTCGCTGGCTCGTTCCAGGCTTGCGCCGAGATACAATATTTCTTCTTCGGAAAAATCTTTGCTGGCTATTACTGACGTGAGACGGGGTTTACCCTCTGTCAGCGTACCGGTTTTGTCGATCACTAACGTATCTATTTTTTCCATGATTTCCAGTGCTTCGGCATTTTTAATCAGGATACCAGCGGTCGCACCACGTCCGGTTCCGACCATGATTGACATGGGGGTCGCCAATCCTAATGCGCAGGGACAAGCGATTATCAATACGGCTACCGCATTCACTATGGCATGAGCCAATCTGGGTTCAGGTCCCCATTGCCACCATACCGCAAGCGTAATGATTGCCGTCAGCACCACAGCAGGGACAAAGTAACCGGCAACCACATCGACCAGTTTTTGAATAGGCGCCCGGCTGCGTTGCGCTTCACTGACCATGTGTACTATTTGGGAAAGCAAGGTATCACTGCCAACACGTTCGGCACGCATCAATAAACTACCCGTGCCGTTAATTGTTGCGCCTATAAGCGGCATATCGACAACTTTTTCGACCGGAATCGATTCACCCGTCACCATAGATTCATCGACTGAACTAGTGCCTTCAAGCACTACACCATCAACCGGCACTTTCTCACCGGGTCGCACACGCAAAATATCGCCGGGCTTCACTTGTTCCAGTGGGATATCGGTTTCGCTGCCGTCGGCATGGTGAATACGGGCCGTTTTCGGAGCCAGTCCCAAGAGCATTTTAATCGCACTGCTGGTCTGGCTTCTTGCCCGCAATTCCAGTACTTGTCCTAATAATACCAATGCAGTAATAACTGCGGCCGCTTCAAAGTAAACCGCCACCGCATCATTTTCATCACGCATGAGCAGCGGAAAAATCTGCGGAAAAAAGGTTCCTACCACACTATAAATCCAGGCAACACCAACACCTAATGCGATCAAGGTGAACATATTCAGACTGCGATGAATAACAGAAGCCCAACCGCGTTGAAAAAACGGCCAGCCACCCCACAAAACGACCGGAGTGGCTAAAGCAAATTCAAGCCATTGCAACTTGTGGATGGTCAGCAAACCAGCAATTAATTCCGGCATCAGGTCGTGAGCCATCGCCAGAACGAACACCGGCATCGACAGCGCGGTACTGACCCAAAACCTACGGCTCATATCGATGAGTTCGTGGTTTTCCTCTGTCACCCCTGAAACGTCTCGGGATTCCAGAGCCATTCCACACTTGGGGCAGGAACTCGGCACATTACGAATAATTTCTGGATGCATCGGGCATACATACTCAGTACGAATTTCGGGAGCAGAATCCACCACTTTCTCTAATGCCATTCCGCATTTCGGACAACTTCCCGGTTGTTCCTGGCGAAATTCAGGGTGCATGGGGCAGGAATAAATATTTTCGTGAGCATATTTTGTCATTGTCTTGCCCTATAGTTGTAAACTGTGGGCAAAAGAGCCTGCCCACATTGCCTGGCTGAAACATAGTAATATCTTCCGGTTAGCGGCTCCACTCTGCAATCAATTTTTTGCATTCAGATCTCCATTTACAGTCTTCTTCTTGACAAGTCTTGCCCGGAGCCGTGCGAAAGCAGGGGCGATGATGAGTGGCATTCTGGATGGACTGAATCAGTTCGATTTTCAGATTGATACACTCAGGGTTTTCAACACCCACCGATTTTGCCAGTTGTTGTAGACCCAGGATGGTCATAGCACCATCTTCTTCAGCCATAGACAGATAAAGTGCAATATGCATCTTTACATATTCATTTTCGGCTGCCAGCCAATCATCCAGCTCCCTGCCGGGTGCAAAATTTCTGGCTTCTGCTTTGTAATAAGCCGCTTCTGAAATCCACTGGTGACGAGTTACGTTTTCCACAATTTGATTTTGAATTGTTAAGGCGCAATTCAGGTGAAAAGATAAAGGGTCGCCGTTTCCATAGCGTAGGATTGTGTGTTTGCTTGAAACATTATTTATTTCAATCCTTCTTTGCCCGGAGGCGGCGGATAACTTTTCTCAGTTCCAGGACAATCAGCGGTATAAATCCAACCCCGATCCAGGCCGCGCACTGATTTAGCGACACCGGTTCGATCTGAAACAGCGTTTGTAGCATTGGAACATGGTGTATCGTCAATTGCAAGGCGAAGCTCACTGCCACAACCATAAACAGGCGCATGTTGGAAAACAGGCCTATCTGCCAGAGGGTGCGCTGCTCGCTCCGTGCGCCGAAGGCGCGCAGCAGCTCGGCGATCACCAGGGCGGTAAAGGCGGCATCGCGGGCTTGCTCAAGGCTGTTGTTGATGTAGAGTTCATAAGCAAACACGCCGAGAGTGACGCCGGCGGTCAGCAAGCCGGTGAACAGGGTTAGTTTGAGGAAATCCCGGTTGAATAGCGCCTCCTGGGAACGTCGCGGCGGGCGATTCAATACGCCGGGGTCAATCGGGTCAGTCGCCAGGGCGAGCGCAGGCAAGCCGTCTGTCACCAGGTTGATCCACAGAAGATGCAGCGGCAGAAGCGGCATGGGCCAGCCCAGAAGGACCGCGCTCAGCATCACGATCAATTCTCCGGTATTGCCGCTCAGCAGATAGGCCAACGTTTTGGCGATATTGTCATAAATGCCCCGTCCTTCTTCTACGGCAGCGACAATGGAGGCAAAATTGTCATCGGTGATGATGATATCTGCAGCCTCCTTGGTCACCTCAGTGCCGGTGATGCCCATGGCGATTCCGATGGAGGCCTCCTTGATTGCAGGGGCATCGTTAACCCCATCCCCAGTCATCGCCACTACTACGCCCTGCGCCTTCCATGCACGGACTATTCGGAGCTTGTGCTCGGCAGTAACCCGCGCATAAACTGAAACCTGTACCACACGTTCCTTCGTCGCTTCGTCATCCAGGTGGTCAAGCTCAGCACCAACGAGAACTTGGTCGCCCTTGCCCAGAATGCCCAATTCATGGCCTATTGCCCGCGCAGTATCGGGATGATCGCCAGTGATCATCACGGTTTTTATGCCTGCCCGTTTACATTTGGCCACAGCCTCCTTCGCCTCACTTCGAGGTGGGTCCTGTAAGCCTACGAGCCCCAAAAGGGTAAGCTCCTGCTCGATCGTGGTATCGCTTACAACCATGCCTTCTTCGAAACTGAAACCGTCCAGTGGGCGCTCAGCGACGGCAAGCACGCGCAAGGCATCGTTCGCAAGTAATGTGTTAGCATGAAATAGCCGGATACGGTCGCTCTCAGTCAGCTCCCTCACACCCCGGTCGGTACGGATCAGGGTGCAACGGCTGAGAATAACTTCGGGTGCGCCTTTGACGAATGCCCAGGGATGATTCTCCTGACGACGGATGAGGGTCATGCGTTTGCGGTCGGAATCGAAAGGCACAGCAGCCAGGCGCGGCATTTCAGCCTCGATGACCGCACGGGTAATACCGCCTTTGGCGGCGGCCACCAATAATGCCCCTTCAGTGGGATCGCCCACTACTACAGGCCGGTCATCTACTAGAGTGAGTTCGGCATCGTTGCAGGCGGCCGACGTACGCAGCAAGGCCAGGAGTTCTGGGCTTTTTGACGTCAGGCTTTCCATATTGCCGGAAAAGAATGCGCCTTCCGTAGCGTAACCTTCGCCGGTGACGCGATACAAGTTCTCTGCGGTAATCAACTTGCGGGCTGTCATTTCACCCATCGTCAGCGTGCCGGTCTTGTCCGTACAGATAACCTGAACACGGCCTAGCGTTTCAACCGAGGCCATGCGCCGCACTAAGGCATGACGCCGCACCATGCGCTGCACACCCAAAGCGAGCGCGACCGTCACTACCGCCGGTAGCCCCTCGGGAATAGCGGCTACCGCAAGACTCACCGAACTCAAGAATAGCTCAAACGGCCCGGTTCCGCGCAGTAATCCGAGACTGAAAATCAGCGCGACTATGCCGAAACAGGCCCATAACAACATGCGCGCTACCCGGTCAAGGTGGCGTTGCAGCGGGGTTTCTCCGCTTTCGGCGGCGTCCAGAAGTTTGGCGATGTGGCCGAGTTCCGTCTCCATCCCGGTATTAACCACCAATGCGCGGCCGGTACCTCCGGTCACGCTGGTGCCGAGGAAGACCATATTTTTCCGCTCCGCCAGAGGCGCTTCCGAAGGCAAGCCGTCGGTGAATTTGCCTACGGCTTGCGATTCACCGGTGAGCGGCGCTTCGTTGATACGAAGAACCGATACCTGGATCAGCCGAGCGTCCGCAGCGACCAGATCCCCGCCTTCCAGCATCAGGATATCGCCAGGGACGATTTCAGTCGCGGCAACCACTGCGCTATGGCCGTCGCGCACCACGCGGCAATGGGGCGCTGTCAAACGAGCCAATGCTGCCGCCGCCTTCTCGGCACGATACTCCTGAATAAAACCGATCACCGCGTTCAGGATGACGATGGCAATGATGGCGATGCCGTCTACAGTTTCACCCAGTGCGGCGGAAACAGCGGCTGCGCCAATCAGCACCCAAATAACCAGGCTTTTGAACTGACTTACAAAAATGGCAAGCGCCGAGACACGCTTGCCCTTGCGCAGTTTATTTTGCCCATACCGGGCGAGCCGGGCAGTCACTTCCTTATCGCCAAGCCCTTGCTCCACATCGGTCGCAAGAAGGCTTGCGGCTTCGGTAATCGATAGCTTGTGCCATTCCTTCATAGTGATGTTCCTCTTTTTATTAACATTAAGAATATAAAGAGTTCTTGCATCATTGCGAGGGGATGAAAGCATTTCCATCCCCTGAGTTTGGATGACGTGTTTACATCTGACGATGCATCTTCGCCATTTCCAAGTTTTCCTCGACGGCTTTTTCATAAACATCAATCAGCCTTTGGCAATGGACTCCGTACCCAGTTGCCTGCTTACCAAACAACCACGGCTCGCGCTCGTATTGGCTCAGGATTTTCTTGTGTTCCTCAACCTTAGCTTGCATTTCTTTCGCCACGTCCTCATAGTGTTGCGCCAGCGCCTCATGATCGGCTTTGGATTTTGGGTTGTGCACGGCTTGACTCATATCCCTAGAATGCGGGTCAAATTCGGCACATGCGGTCAGCAGACCAAACGCAAAAAGCAGGATAATCAGGTATGTGTGTTTCATGGGTTTTCTCCAGAGTAATTCAAAAATAGTTAAAATGACATCGTTTTTCAGATTGTTAACGTAACATTCAGTTTTACCTCCTTTATCGGAATTGTTTGTTGATGGAATATTGTTTACACAGGGCATAAAGCGCCGGGATGACGATCAAGGTCAACAGCGTTGACGACACCATGCCACCGACCATCGGCGCGGCGATACGGCGCATGACTTCCGAGCCGGTGCCGGTACTCCACAGGATAGGCAATAGCCCCGCCATGATCGCGGTGACGGTCATTATTTTCGGTCGCAAGCGTTCTGCCGCGCCGGTCATCAGTGCGGCGTAAAGGTCTGCTTCAGTTATTCCCCGTCCTTCTTCCAGGCATTGCCGCTGCTTTTCCCGATAGGCTTGATCCAGATAAATCAGCATCACCACACCGGTTTCTGCAGCGACTCCCGCCAGGGCAATGAAACCGACGCCAACCGCCACGCTGACGTTGTAATCCAGAAACCACAATAGCCAGATACCGCCGACCAGAGCGAATGGCACCGACAGCATGACGATGAATGTCTCGGTCAGACGTCCGAAGTTGAGATAAAGCAAAACGAAAATAATACACAGCGTGAGCGGCACAACCAGTTGCAAACGCTGTTTGGCCCGTTCCATGTACTCGAACTGGCCGCTCCAGGTGATGTAGTAGCCCGCCGGGAACTTGACCACCTGCTGCACCGCCTGCTTGGCATCCCGCACATAACTGTCGATGTCGCGTCCCCGCATGTCGACGTAGATATAGGCGGACAGCAAGGCGTTCTCGGTGCGGATCGATGACGCGCCTTTGTCTAGGCTCAGATGCGCCAATTGCCCGAGAGGGACCATCGCCCCGCCGGGAACCGGGACAAGAACATGTGCGGCGATGGCTTGCGGGTTGTCGCGCAATTCACGCGAGTAACGGACAATGACGGCGAAACGTTCGCGGCCTTCCAGCATCGTGGTCACGGTCTCGCCGCCAATGGCGGTAGCAATGACATCTTGCACATCGCCGATTAACAGCCCATAACGCGCCAGGGCTTCGTAGTCTGGCGTGATATTCAGATAAAAGCCCCCGGTGATGCGTTCGGCGTAGGCGCTGGTGGTGCCGGGAACCGTCTTGACAGCCTGTTCGACCGTCTGCGCCAGACGCTCCATTTCCGCCAAATCCTTGCCGAACAACTTAATGCCGATAGGCGTGCGGATGCCGGTTGCCAGCATATCGATGCGGTTTTTGATCGGCATCGTCCAGGAATTGCTGACACCAGGAATTTGCAGGGCTTGGTCCATCTCAGCTATCAGCTTATCGACGGTCATGCCGGGCCGCCAGGTGGATTCGGGTTTCAGGTTGACAATGGTTTCCGACATCTCAAGCGGTGCCGGGTCGGTGGCGGTCAGCGCCCGTCCGGCTTTACCGAACACCGACTCAACCTCGGGAAAGCTTTTGATGATACGGTCTTGAGTTTGCAGCAATTCTGCCGCTTTGGTCGGGGGTAAACCCGGCAAGGTTAGCGGCATGAATAACAATGTGCCTTCATTCAGCGTCGGCATGAATTCACCGCCCAGACGCGAGGCCGGATACCAGGAAGCAGCCAGCATCAGCAGTGCGAAAACGAGCGTCAGTTTTTTGTGGCGCATGACCCCGGCGATGACCGGGCGATAAATCCGGATCAAGACCCGGTTGATGGGATTGCGTTGCTCCGGCAGGATTTTCCCGCGCACAAACAGCCACATCAATACCGGAACCAGCGTCACCGACAGCAGCGCCGCGCCTGCCATCGCGAAAGTCTTGGTATAGGCCAGGGGATGGAATAATCGGCCTTCCTGCGCTTCCAGCGCAAATACCGGCAGGAAAGAAACAGTGATGATCAACAGGCTGAAAAACAACGGTGGGCCGACTTCCTTGCAAGCGTTCAGCAATATTTCGAAACGCGGCAGGCGGTCGGAATCGCGTTCCAGATGCTTATGGGCGTTCTCGATCATGACAATGGCGGCATCCACCATTGCGCCGATAGCGATGGCGATACCGCCGAGGCTCATGATATTGGAATTCATCCCCAGCGACTGCATGGCGATGAAGGCGATCAGCACGCCGACGGGCAGCATTAAGATCGCCACCAGAGCGCTCCGTATGTGCAGCAGGAATAGTACGCAGACACTGGCGACTACCGCAGTTTCTTCCAGCAAGGTAGACGTAAGATTATCTATGGCGCGATGAATCAGCTCGGAACGGTCATAAACGGTTTGTATACTGACACCGGTTGGCAAGCCGGCGGTGATTTCGCGCAACCGGTCTTTCACATGGTCGATCACTTCCAGTGCATTCTGGCCGTAACGTGCCAGCGCAATGCCGGAAACCGCCTCGCCTTCGCCGTTCCACTCGGTGATGCCACGGCGCTCATCGGGAACCAGCTCCACCCGCGCTACATCCCGTAATAATACCGGAATACCGTTCTCAGCTTTCAGCACTAACCGTTCCAAATCAGCCTGACCACGCAGATAACCGCGTCCGCGCACCATGTACTCGGTTTCGGCGAGTTCAATAATCCGGCCACCGACATCGCGGTTACTGTTGCGGATGGTATCGCTGAGGGTATGTAAAGAAATGCCGTAAGCTTGCAGCTTGCGCGGATCGACGGTGACCTGATACTGCTGTACGAAGCCGCCGATGCTGGCTACCTCAGCCACACCTTGGGCTTTGGTCAATTGATAGCGCACAAACCAGTCTTGCAGGGTACGCAATTCCGCCAGTGACTGACTTTTCGCTAGCAAGGCGTACTGGTAAACCCAGCCCACGCCGGTCGCATCCGGCCCCAGTTGCGGCGCCGCGCCGCGCGGCAAGCGTCCGGCGAGCGTTGTGAGATATTCCAAAACCCGAGAACGCGCCCAGTAAATATCGGTGCCGTCCTCGAAAATCACATAAACGAAAGAAACGCCAAAGAAGGAAAAGCCGCGCACGACTTTTGAGCGCGGCACACTCAGCATGGCGGTCGTCAGCGGATAAGTGACCTGATCCTCAACGACTTGCGGGGCTTGTCCGGGATATTCGGTGTAAACGATCACCTGTGCGTCGGACAGGTCTGGCAGCGCATCCAGCGGCATCTTCGACAACGCATAAATCCCCCCTACTACAATGCCAAGGGTCGCCAGCAGCACCAAAAACACGTTTCGCAAAGACCAGGCAATAACATGATTCAACATGGCTAGTGGCCTCCCTGTTGTGCTTCAGGCATGGCCTGACTCGCCTCAGCATCAGGACTGTCAAAACTATCCAAGACCGACTTGAGATTGCTTTCGGCATCGATCAGGAAATTGGCACGGGTCACGACTTTATCACCCGCTTCCAGCCCGTCCAATACTTCCCTATATCCGTCCGCCTGTAACCCCAGTTTTACGGCACGCGGCTCGAACCGTCCCTCTCCACGTTGGAGTAGCACGATCTGCCGGATACCACTGTCAATGACCGCCGAATCGGGAACCGCCAAACGCGTTTTTTTGTTGCCTAATGCTGTTAGCGTTACACCGCCGTACAGTCCGGGTTTCAGCAAGCCTTCACTGTTTGACAACTCGATACGCACTTTGACGGTGCGGGTTTCCGTTGCCAGGGTCGGATAAATGAAGCCAACCTTACCGCTGAACAGCTGATCCGGGTAAGCGTTGATGGCCACTTGAGCGACCTGGCCTGAACGTATCTCGCCTATATCTTGCTCAAATACCTCCGCCAGCAGCCATACCGTGCCCAAATCGGCGATACGAAACAACAGTTCGCCGGGCATGAAACGCATACCTTCCACTGCCGGTTTCTCCAGCACCACGCCATTGACCGGTGCCAGCAATGGCAGGGTATCCAGAGGCTTCTCCTGGGTTTGTAAACGCCGTAATTGTGCCTGGGCAATGTCCCAATAATGTAAGCGCTGCAAGGCGTTTTCGGCTAGACGAGCCGCAGTATCTCTCGCCTGGGCACTACCCTGTTGCATCGCCAGTTGCCCTTGCTGGGCAATGAGATATTCCTGCTGGGCGGTCATCAGCTCCGGGCTGTAGATCTCCAACAAGGGTTGTCCGCGCTTGACGGTTTGTCCCGTCGTGTTCACATACAAACGCTGAATCCAGCCTTCAAACTTGGGTGTCACGGCATGGATGCGCCGTTCGTCAACCTGGATGCTGCCTAGCGCACGAATGCTGCGGGTCAGGGTACGTTTTGCCACGGTTTCAGTTTTTACGCCCAGCTTTTGTATTTTTTCCGGGCTGATCTGAATCTGCTTAGGAGTAGCCAGTTCACCTTCATAGACAGGAAGGTAGTCCATCCCCATTTCATCCTTTTTTGGCACGGGCGAAGTGTCGGCTGCACCCATCGGGTGACGGTAATACAAAATTTTACCGGATTTCGACTGCACCGACTGAACCTGTTCCTCCGCGTAAACGGGAACGTAGTCCATGCTCATCTCATCCTTGGCGGGTGTTGGCGAGGTGATTTGGGGGTTCATCGGGTGGCGGTAATACAGCGGCTTTCTTTCTCCGGTTGCGGTAACATCCTGGTTTTCCAGTACTTCCAGACGACCCACCCAGAATCCCAGGCTCACGCCCAGCATCAAAATCAAACATACCAAAAAATGTTTAGTCATGGCTCAACTCCTCGCCCACTTCAGCGGATAATTCGGCTAGGATTTGCTGAGTGCTGCTCAAGGCCTGCCAATACTGCGTCTGATACTGGAAAAAGCTCAGTTGTGTGCGTAGCAGATCGGTAAAGTCTGTCCGGCTCACTTGGTAGCCGGCCAGCAGGGAATTAACGGCCTGCTGCGCCTGCGGGATGATTTCATGTTCGAGCAGCAACAGTTTTTCTTTTGTCTGTTGATACTCGGCGGCTTTCGCTGCTATCTCGGCCTGAATTTTGTGATGCTCATCCAGTTGTGCATAGCGCTCCTGCAAGAGTTCGCTCTGACGTTGGTCAACCGCCTTGGCTTGCTTGCGACCCGCATAAATCGGCAGATTCATGCTCAGTTGGACGCTGGCGAAATCGCTACGCGACTGTCCTGACAACGTATCTTGCCGGATATCATAAAACGCACCAACAGTGAAGTCAGGGTAGAAACCCTTTTGAGCCAGATCGACCTTGGCCTTCGCCGCACCAAGCATCTTGCGGTGTTGGGCGAATAAAGGACGGATTTGCAAGGCCTTGTCCTGCAAGGCAGATTCGACAATGGCGGGTAACTTAAAATCGGCCTCCGCCGGAATCCGCACAGGCATTTCCGGTGTGCGATCCAGCAAGGCGTTGAACCGAGCATCCTGACCGTGGCGCATACCGATAAGGCTCAGTTTTTCGTCTTTAAGCTTGGAAAGTTCGAGTTGAGCCAAGAGTACATCTTGCTGCGACCCTTTGCCTACCTTATATTTGGCTTGGGCAATGTCGATGAGTTGTAGGAAAAACTGTTCGGCTTCGTCCAGTAAACTCAAAGCGCGGTCATAATAAAATAGCCGCCACCAGCCCATTTTAACTTCCCGCACCAACCGCAAACGCGCTTCATCAACCGAATCAGCGGCGGCCAATGCTTCCTGTTCGGCAATCTTTTCCCGCAATGCTAGCTTACCTGGAAACGGAATCTCCTGGCTTATGCCTACTTCCATCATGGTGAAGTCGTCCTGCCGCAGGTTAAAACTGTTGGTCGGCAGGTAAAGGGCGCCGAATTTGAGCTCTGGATCGGGCAAAGTGCCTTCTTGGGAAGGTACGGCAGCCATCGCCTCGGCACGGGCCTTGATTTCCCCCAAGCCAGGGTTGCCTAACAACGCTTGTTCAATCGCTTGATTGAGTGTCAGGATGGATTCATCCTTTTTTGTGGGCTGGGGCGTTTCAGCAACTGCCTCAGCCCAACTTACGCGGATTGCATTGGCAGAAATTTGAAAAACTGGGGCGAACGAAAATAGCGCCAACCCAAAAATCACTGCCCCCCACGTAGGACAAGCGCGGCGTAGCGGCGACGGACAAATAACAATAAACATGGAGTATTCCTCTCAAATCGGAACAAACAGGTTCCGCAGGTCGCAGAACCATAGTGCGCCAAACCAGTTAATGGTGTGACGCGGTTCGATTTCGAGGAGTGGCTAATTCAGTAGGGTGCAGAACCGATAGATGAGCAGAATCCGTCGCCCAGGAGGGGAATTGGTTTTTCGATGAGGCCTTATGAGTGGAAAAAATAGGATTAGGCAAACTACAGCCCAAATAAAGCTCAGAATGATTACCGGCAGGTCTGGTTTAGCCAGACGATTAAAATCGGGGAACGAATGGGTTTGCGAGTCAAGACACGGCTTGAGGGTGCAATCCTGCATAGTCTTGGGAGTATGCCTAGATACGCCTGAATCCGAACATCCGGGCATGTGCTCGGGCATTGCTGTCAATGCCGAGGGCATAGGCATAGTGCAGGTTGCTGTAATGGCCAAAGAAATCCAGCTCACCAGCAACACAAACACTAACGTGTGCAGATAAGGACGATTTCTTTTGGAATGCAACGCTGTTATCACAATGCTTCTCTAATTTGAAGGACAATTGTTTTGTAATCTAGCATAAGAGAAACTAAACAGCAATTTAATGTACGGTTCAGCGGTTTGATCGATATGAGTGTTAAAGTTCAAGATTTATAGGTCAGTATCAATAAAACCGTTTTAGGAAGAAAAAGCGGAGTTTATTTCTTTGGTGGCCAATTGTGAGTTTCCTCTACACAGTGTTTACACCAGGCATAAAGGGCATCATAAACGACTAACCCATGTTTCAACATTCCGTGATCATCAGTGTAGCAATGCGATAATCCCAGCTAAATCATGGCGTTGTGGCACCGAAAGATGCCAAAAGGCGTGGTTGTCCACTCTGACCGGGGCGGCCAATATTGTTCGGCAGCCTACCAGAAGCTACTGCTCAAACATCAACTGATTTGCAGCACGGGCAAGAAAGGCGACTGTTATGACAATGCGGCCATGGAAAGCTGAGGCCACAGCTTCAAGGTCGAAGCGGTGCATGGCGAACGCTTTAAAACCCGTTCCGATGCCAAATATCAGGTGTTCGAATACATTGAAGTGTATTACAATCGCAAACGGCTACACTCGTTGTGGGCAAGATCAGTTCGCTCGTCACGTCCCTTTGCCATTAGGCCAAACCCTTGTTGAAAAAACTGCCTAACCTTACGTTTTTTAAAGGATAAAATGGGAGTCCGAAATGATTAATAAAAAACTTGTACTGGTTATGAACTCTTTCACTTTCTTGCTTGGTATAGTTGCCCTTGCAATTGTTGGCTGTAAAAGCTCAACCCTGGTTCCTGTCACGGAAACGCTTGTCGGGGAAAACGGCTATGAGGGTTCTGTGTTTAAGGAACTAAAAGCAAAAGTTTGGGAAAAACCCTATAATGTGCTGCCGTCCTATCAAGTCGATAAAAAAAGGGTTCATTCTGATGAATTCGTCAAGCATTCTGCACGGACAGTGGATGTAAGCCGAGATCTCATAGAAAGCGACCGTTCTAAAATCGTACATCCCAATGGGATTTGCCTTTCCGGAGTTTGGAGTATCGCCCCAGGCAATGCCGACAATGCATATACCGGCTATTTTGCAAACGGCAGTAAAGGATTGCTGTTGGCTAGGTTGTCTACTGCCGGTACTAATGTGGATATTGATGAAAAGAGTAGTTTGGGCAAGCTTACGGGTGACGAATATATTTCATACGGTTTTACTGGCAAGATATTTCCGACAGTTGACGCAGAAGACCCCAGGAAATACCGGCCTGCCAATTTCATTACCCAGACTGACCTTGGTGGACAGCCAATTGCTGACATTAGCGATGTCGAAATGCTGAATGCCCCACACCTAACAGTGTTGAAAAGGGGGATTCTTGGCGGTGGAGTAAAGATTCTTGCTATAACAGGACGTACCTTCGAATCAGTCGATGAATCCAACACCATCAGGCAGGTTTACGAGATTGCGGAACTGGACAAGCCGTCTACGGAAAAGACGAACACACCGCAATATCTCAAGTTAGTGGCTTCCCCAATCCACAGAAAAAAACTGCCCAAAGGCGATTTTCGGAAAACGTTGCAAGAATATATTCAACGCGAAAAACAAATAGCATTCGATATCTTCGTCGCCAACGAGGGCTATACAAAGACGTTTACCAAACTTAAACGAGAAACGATAATAACTGACGGATGGAAAAAGCTAGGCACTGCCACCTTTTACTATGCCGTTAACTCACAGGCTTGTGATTTCAACCTGCACTTTCATCATCCGGCTTGGCGCAAAGATAGGAATGACCCTAGCACTGTTGTCCGCCATTAGGTTTCTGGGGTTGTCTTTAAAGGTTCACTGGACTCGGTTTCATTTGAGTTATTGACACGTCAAATTTATGATGATTTCCTTCTAAACCCGAAACAAAGCCCCCATTTTCTTGCCGAGCAAAACGCTGCAACCGATAAGCGTGACGGCAAGAAACAGCATGGCCCAGACGCCCAAGGCGGAAGCGACGTACAGGCCGGTGCCGATAAGCTGGAAGTCAGTCCGGGCGAAATCCCCAATAAGCCCAGGTACTGCAAAAATTGACGGCGAATCATGGTTTATGGGTAAAACTATACGCTTGAGATCCGATGGCTTCAAAAATGCGTACGCTCGGTTGAGGAACGAAACCCAGCCACGCCATGATGTTACCGTTAAGCTGCTTGTTTAGAGGGGTTTTGTGGTCGGCGAGCGGGTAAACCATACAACATACCTTCCATGCTAATATCTTCGTCTATATCAGGCCAATGGATTCCTTGACCATCACCGAGGATTTCAAAATTCTGCCGTTGCTTTTCAGTGGCTTCCGTTAAACGCCACGACCAAATCAAGGGAACGCTGATTGTCCGTCCATCCACGAACGGGCAATAATTTCATCTTCGGTGATCTGGGCATTCAATAATCGAGGTTCCGTTACGTTAACTACAGTGTTCATGCCATGCCTCCAGTATTTCAGGTAGTTGAGCTTTGATGAGTTTTCGAATGACGTTGAGTTCCTTTGGCGAAAGCCGCCATTCTTACCAAGGTAGATCGGTTCCAGCCAAAATGTGCAAATCAGTTTATCCCGCTGCACATAGACGTGTTTCGGTTCGCCGCAATCGAAGCTGTAAAAGAAGAAACGATTAAGAGCCGGAAATATTTTTAATGGCTGGCATGATTTACTACTTCTGAGTTGTGACTTGCAACTAATACCAATCACAGTAAGTTTTCTTATCAATAGTATGGGGTTATAATTCCACTTTAAAGTAAAACCTAAAGATGGGAGGCACCTATCGCCCGACCAAGACGATTACCCGAAGCGCTGCAGG
>NZ_JBKKBJ010000063.1:0-28044 GCF_046714055.1 Methyloglobulus sp.
ATGCTGCACCGCTGCCGCCCTGCGATGGCGCGACCAAACCGTGATTTGCTCACCGGTGAGGTCGAAGTCGACGAGATTTTCATCGGTGGCCTCAAACCTGGGAAGCGGGGGCAGGGAGCGGGGCAAGACGCCCATAGCGGTGGCCGTTGAATGACCCAGCCCCAAGGGGTTCGGTTGGTGTCGCCTGCGCGTCGTTCCCGACGCTCGGGCGTCGGCGTTGCGCTTGTCCCTGCTCGACTAGGTTAAGCTGCACCTGAAGGGGCATAAAAAGGAAGAAATCCCTCGGCAAAAAGGGCTTTGCAACAGGGATCGGCTTCAAAATGCCCAGATTTGGGAAAAACTCCAAAAAGTTTCAGCACTTTCGCCGTATGGCGGTTTAAATTGCAATTAATAGAGACCCCCCCTATATCAATAACTATTAAGTCATTGATATTAAGACTCTTTTGTAAAACCTGTCTTTACGAAAGCGAATTGTTGAGTCTATGGACGGACTTTTTTAACATCCAGTTAGTCGGATAAACTGGTTTCCAGGTAGTTTCTAAACGCAATCCTTATTTCCTGAACTTTCTTGCTGGCGCATAATTCGACACCAATGGACGAATCCCGGCAACGGATATCCAGGAAAAGTTTCTGCTTCCTGTCGCCCAAATCTATCTTGGAAATGGCCAGGCTCAGATCATTATCCGTATCTGGGGTTCGGCCCATGATTAATTTTGATGAATCAATTTCAGGCTCAGTGCTATTGGAGGATGTGGAATGTTTGCTGATAAAGTCCCGGGCAATTTTCCAGGCTTTTTCACAATTTGCATCGCTATTGCACACGTAAACGCCTAATTCATTAGCGGCCTTGATCTCTTCTTTTTGCATTACCTGCCTTTTCAGTTCGGCAGGTTGGGCTAGTTGTTTATAGCGGGCAATATCGGAATTGAATTCTTCGACCACCTTGTTCTTTTTTTCAATATGCTTGCTAATTTTAACGTAAGCAAGCCGACTTTCTTTCTCAGTGGACTTAATTTCATCGAGCAACTTTTGAGGAGTCTTTTCGCCATTCCTTTCGTGGGTCGCCGCTTGACGGTGCAAGGTTTCCAGCTGATTATCCAGCCGTTTCAAATTACTGATTGATAGTTTTTGCTCCGTTTCCATCTCCTGTAACTTGGCATCGAAAGTGGCCTGCAAGTCTTCCAGTTTATTGTAAGTGATCCGTAACGCTTTATCATGGAACATTTGCTGGGCAATAACCTTTTCCTGTGCCCCTTTCAAAGCCGCTAATAGTCGATCAAGCGCTTCTTCGGACTTGGTTTTTTCCTTTTCAGTGACTCCAACCACTTGTCCATGCTTACCTAACGATTCCCGACGGTATTGCGAATGTTTTGGCGGCACCTGATCGGAAAAAAAGGTATTGCCCTTGTCATCCACCCATTTATACATTTTGTTTGCATGCACAACCTGGCTTGATAACAAGCCGATAAAACAAGCCAAAATAACAGTTGCTGGTCTAATGCCCATATACATAATTACAGATTCAAGTCTTATAGCGTCAACCGATTATAGGTCATGAATGGTAAATTTTATATCAAATTAACTCCCCTGCTAGGGTAATTTTCAACATCTTTTATCATGATCGGCGATACCTTACACCACTAATCGATTGAGAATTTTATTTCTATGTAAAATCAACCAATTAGGCTTGCCAATTGGTGCAATGGCGGCAAAATCACCATTTTGGCCAGTTGTAAAAGTATGAGAACCACTAGCGGTGACAGGTCTATACCACCCAGTTCTGGAATGAATTTGCGGCAAGTGTCCAGCAGAGGCTCTGTCAAGCTGTGCAGTATGGATGATGCCGCATTAAAACTGCCTGGATTCAACCAACTGAGAATAGCCCTGGCAAATACGGCATAAATAAATACGTTAATCAACAAGGAAATCAGGTTGCCAACAGAAAGTAAGGTCAGCGCACCAATTCCGATGCTAAAACCCTTCAACAGTAAAATTGAAAAATCCGCCAACATTTGCAAGCTGAGGGCAAGGACTATCGAAGATGTATCTATCTTACCAACCGGAGGGATGTAACGGCGTAAAATTTTTAAAACGGGATGGGTAATCTTGACCAGAAACTGGGAGATCGGGTTATAAAATTCAGCCCGACCCCATTGCAACAGGAAGCGCAGCATGACCGCCAAGATATACAGCGAAAACACCGAGTCGATGATAAAAATGGCTGGGTCGGTCATATAGTTTGCATTCATTAGTTAGATTCCATTTGTTTGGACATTTCAATGGAGCGGTCTCTGGCCGCATGTAGAGCTTGTGACACTAATTGGCTAAAACCGCCACGCTCAAACGTTTCTATCGCTTGTTGCGTGGTGCCGCCCGGCGAAGTGACGCGTTTTCGCAACTCGCCGGGCGACTCTGGCGATTCCAAGGCTATTTTAGCGGCTCCCAGCGCGGTTTGTTGAATCAATAAGCGTGCAGTCACCTCACTTAGGCCCAATTCAACAGCGACCTGTTCCATGGCTTCCATCAGCAGGAAATAATAAGCGGGGCCGCTACCGGAAACCGCAGTGACCGCGTCCAGCTCGCTCTCATTCTCAACCCAGAGCGCAATGCCGACGGCGCGTAAAATGGTCTCTGCCAAATCACGCTGTTCGGAAGTGACCTTATCATTCGCGTACAAAGCCGTTGCGCCCGTCAATACCAGTGCCGGGGTGTTGGGCATACAACGCACGATAGCGGCATCAGCGCCCAACCATTTGCTCAGGCTGGCTTGGGTTATTCCGGCAGCAATAGACACCACCAATTGCCGATGTTGAATGAAAGGGGCGATTTCTTTTGCCACCTGCGCCAGACTTTGCGGCTTAACGGCCAACACCACGACATCGACTGCATTAACGGCCTCGTGATTACTTTGCGTCACATTAATGCTCAGATTTGCAGACAAGCTGGCCAGTGTTTCCGGATTGATATCCGACACCCAAAGCTGCCTAGGTTCATGGCCGCTGGCGACCAGGCCGTTGAGCAGGCTTGCAGCCATATTGCCGCCGCCGATAAAACCTATTTTCGTTGTTTTCATTTTGTTTCTATTGATGGGCAAGTAATCGTATTCTACCCAATATAGGGTCAGAGCTGAAAATCACAAGGACTTTTTTTCATGACGCAATGTGCTAAAGTAAAGCAAAAAGCCCAATCTGCCCATGATTGAAACGATTTATATAGAAGAAAACATCCAGCAACATCCCCGTGCCAAAGACATTCTGACGCGTTTCCCCGCTGCCAGGAACATTATTTGCGGACGCTATGGTGAAGTTTTCAATCCGAAAGCGCAAAATTTTCGCCTACAAAAACAAAAACCGGCACTCATACTGGCAGAAAAGTACAAAAACTTTACCCTTGAAACGCCCAAAGGTTACGGGCTAGGCGCAGACCGGAATTATTATTTTTCCCATATGCTGAATTGCCTTTACGACTGCCGGTACTGCTTTTTACAAGGCATGTACCAATCGGCGAATTACGTCCTCTTTGTCAATTACGAAGATTTTCAGGACGAAATCAGGCGTATTTGCAACCATTTTCCAGCAGACAACATCCATTTTTTTTCTGGCTATGACTGCGATAGTTTGGCCTTGGAGCCGGTTACCGGATTTGCCGGACAGTTTCTGCCTTTTTTTGGCTCTATCCCCAACGCTTGGCTAGAATTAAGGACCAAAAGTACGCAGATTAGAAGCCTGACCCATCGGGAACCGCTAACCCGCTGCATAGTTGCTTTCAGTTTGACTCCCTCTGAAATCGCCACTAAAGTTGAAGACAAGGCGCCGCCTCTGGAACGCCGTCTTGCGGCGATAAAAAAATTGCAGCAACAAGGCTGGCAACTAGGCTTGCGGTTCGACCCGCTGATTTATCAAACCGGTTACCAACAGCAGTATCAACAATTATTCGAGCAGGTATTTGCCATGATTGACCTTAAGCAATTACATTCGGTCAGTTTGGGTGCGTTCCGCTTACCTGAAACCTACTACAAAAAAATACATAAGCTCTACCCGGATGAAAAACTGTTTGCCAGCCCATTGGAATACCAGAACGGTATGGTCTCTTACCAAAAGGAACTGGAACAGCAGATGATGCAGTACTGCACGGAACAGGTGTTGAACTATATCCCAAGCAGTAAATTTTTCCCATGCACGGTTTAAAACACACTATCCTGGTGACTGGAGCCAGCTCTGGCATAGGCCGCGCCATCGCCAGGAACTTGCTCCAGCAAGGGCACCATGTCATCGGAGTGTCCCGCGATTGCACCCAGTTCAAATGTCCCTTGGCTAATTTCCATCCCGTGCAGCTGGATCTTGGTCAACTGCAAGAACTGCCACAGAAAATTCGAGGACTGGAACGGCAGTTTCCCGATTTGGATGCGGTCGTTTTTTCTGCTGGGTTTGGCCAGTTCGGATCCCTGGAGGAATTCTCTTATGCCCAGATTCAAGCCTTGATAGACTTAAATTTCATCAGCCCGGTGTTTTTGACAAGAGCTTTGCTCCCGTTCTTAAAACGCAAAGCCCGTAGCGATTTGATTTATATTGGCTCAGAAGCCGCGTTGAAAGGCAGCCGCAAAGGGACAATCTACTGCGCCAGCAAATTTGCCTTGCGTGGATTTACGCAAGCCTTGCGTGAAGAATGCAGCAAAGATCAGGTGCGGGTCTGCCTGATTAACCCTGGCATGGTGAAAACCCCATTTTTCGACCGCTTAACGTTTGCCCCAGGCGATGATGAAAGCAATTACCTGCGACCCGAGGATGTTAGCGATGCAGTGGCTTACGTAATCAATTCACGGGCACAAATGGTCATTGACGAAATCAACCTGAACCCAGCGACTAAAGTTGTAATGAAAAAATAAGGCACTGCCGGACGGGGCATGTTGCCCTGTCCGCAAGGTTTCATGTATTGCTCAAAGGTAGCGGCAGCATCAAAACGAGTTACAAACCCCGCCCCGCGTCGGATAAGGTCTATAATATTGTCCGATAGCTGCTTAATTGAAATCATAATTTTTACAGTCCAGCTTCCTTTGAATACATAAAGAGACAAACTATATTCAAGGACGTTATACAATCTAAGCCACATATATCAGAATGACCCTATTGTTTTAGGCACTTGTCATCAAATGTTAAGTTTTTCAGGGAATATTTAAGCATGTTAAGGCTTATAAAATTTAATCCACAAACCTGGTTTTTCTTGGGTTTTTGGGGTTGCGTGGGGTTACTGGCTGCGGGGTATTACTTCCAATTCGTCCAGAAGCTGGAACCTTGTCCCTTATGTATCTCACAGCGCATTGCCATTTTTCTGGCTGGCTTGTGTTTTTTGTGTGCGGCCTTGCATAACCCTGCCCAAACCGGAACTCGGCGCTATGCCATACTCGGCGCTGTGATTGCGCTGTGCGGCGGAGCCATTTCTACACGTCATGTGTGGTTGCAACATCTGCCGCCCGACCAAGTGCCCGAATGTGGGCCAGGGCTAGACTATGTGTTACAGAATTTCCCGTTGTCGGAAACCATCAAGCTGATGTTGAGCGGCACGGGCGATTGTGCAGAAGTCAACTGGACTTTGATGGGACTAAGTATGCCCGCCTGGACACTCATTGCTTTCTTAATGCTGGCAACATTAAGCCTTTTGCAATACTGGAATTATCAAGAGCAGGAATAGTTGATTAAGAATTATACCCAACCACTCCCTTTATTTTTACGATCTAGCCTTAATCGAGACTAAACACGATGAAAAAATTTCTGTTGGCGTTACTGGTGGCGATTCCCTTTCTATCCGTTCCTCTCCTATCCGCTGCAGCCGATAAACCGAAACCGACCGCATTACAGCAAATCATCAACGGCAAACACCGATCGGCAGAGCACAAACACAGGGATCAGTATCGCCACCCGGAACAAACGCTGGCATTTTTTGATGTCAAAAAAGACATGACGGTGGTGGAAATATGGCCGGGCGAAGGCTGGTATACCGAAATTCTGGCTCCGTATCTCAGGGAAAAAGGCAAGTTGTATGCCGCCCATTTTTCTCCAGATCATCAAGTGACTTACTTTAAAAACAGCCTGAACGCATTTCTCGACAAAATACATAAACAACCCAAACTCTATGATAAGGTTGAAATCACCGTGTTACAGCCGCCCAAGCAAGTGCAGATTGCCCCTGACGGCTCGGCAGACCGGGTGCTGACTTTTCGTAATGTCCATAACTGGATGAAAAACGACCAGGCCGCAGCCGTTTTCAGCGCCATGTTCAAGGCCTTAAAACCGGGCGGAATCCTTGGCATTGTCGAACACAGGGGTTCGCCAATAAAGCCGCAAGATCCTAAAGCAATCTCCGGTTATGTGAACGAAGACTATATTATCGCCCTGGCCAGAAAAGCCGGTTTTGAGTTTTTGGCTAAATCGGAGATCAATGCCAATCCCAAGGACACAAAAAACCACCCCGAAGGGGTCTGGACGTTGCCGCCTACCCTGAAACTTAAAGACAAGGACAGGGAAAAATATCTGGCGATTGGTGAAAGCGACCGGATGTCTATCAAATTCATCAAGCCCCAGCCGACCACAATAACCAGCTTTCTGCCCAAACAGTTATGGGCGAACATCGAACGCGCCGACTTGCCCGCCATACCTGCTGTAATCCACAATAGCAAGTAAATTAGTAAAGAATTGAGATCGCACAATCAAAATAATCCAGTTATTTCATAACTATTTGATAAATAGAATAAAAACTTGAAGACCAAAAACTGTGCAAGGTAACAAAACTGTAATAAAAACCGTTACTAACCGGCTATCAAAAGAGCTTATCCACAAAGTTACCCACAGCTTTTGTGGGTAACTTAATTTACCTTAAGGCATAGAATAACTTAGCCTTAAAACATAAACTTTGACTCAAACATTATGGCTAAGTTGACGGATACAGCATCCCGTCTTATCCTAAGAGTAGCGATTGCCGTTCCCCTCTATCGACTGTTTGATTACCTGGCGCCAGCCGGGCTTGACGAGTACAGCCTTGCTTCAGGAATTCGTCTTGAGGTTCCCTTTGGCAATAGAAAAAAAATTGCTTATCTTGTCGAGACTAGCCAACACAGTGAAATTGAGCCTAATAAATTAAAACCAATCGGGCGCATCCTGGATGACAAGCCGCTGTTGTCCGCAAAAGACTTGCGTTTACTGCACTGGGCAAGCCATTATTATCACCATCCGCTAGGCGAAGTGTTCAGCGCGGCATTTCCCACTACTTTACGCAACGGTAAGGCTGCTAGTCTACAGTCAGCGGAACAATGCTATGCCTTGACTGAGGCAGGAAAAACGACACCTTGCGAGCATTTAAAGCGATCCCCCAAGCAGCAACAGGTATTGGCATATTTTCAGAATCTCAAACCCGCCAGTCTGACCGAAACCGATCTGGCCCAATGGGATAAAAACTGGCGGCCTGCTGTAAAAGCTTTATTGGCAAAATCCCTGCTTAAACAAATAGTTTCCGATAACCCTTACACACTCCAACACGTAGAGGGAAATGCGCTCGCCACAAAATTACCTGTCTACGAAACTACTCACAATGATGTAACCAAGCTACAACTAAACACCGAACAACAAGCAGCCATAGATGCAGTCATTGATACCTTGGGAAAGTTTGCGGTATTCCTACTGGAAGGCATCACGGGCAGCGGTAAAACTGAAGTCTACATGCAAATAATCCGTTCCGTGCTGGAGCGTGGGCAGCAGGTTTTAGTGTTAGTTCCTGAGATTAACCTGACACCGCAACTGGAAGAGCGGTTCAGGCAACGGTTTTCGGTAGCGATGACATTATCGCACTCAAATTTAACCGATAATCAGCGGCACGCGGCATGGCTGAACATGCAGCAAGGCAGTAGCGCCATCCTGCTGGGCACACGTTCTGCCTTATTCACGCCGCTGAAAAAACCGGGCTTGATTATTCTGGATGAAGAACACGATGCCTCATTCAAACAACAAGAAGGTTTCCGGTTTTCTGCCCGTGATGTCGCCATCATGCGCGGCAAATTATTGAATATCCCGGTACTGCTCGGTTCCGCCACGCCATCGCTGGAAAGCCTGCACAATGCCAATCAACAGCGCTACCAGCACCTTATCCTGTCAAAACGCGCGGGCAATGCGGTGGAGCCAACACTGCACCTGTTGGACATCAGGAACAAAAAAATGCACAACGGCCTTTCTGATGCACTCATAGCAGAATTGCATAAAGCCCTTGCAAACAACGGACAAGTTTTACTTTTCCTTAACCGTCGCGGATTTGCCCCCACCCTGATTTGTCATGGTTGCGGCTGGGTGGCGCGTTGCCGGCATTGCGATGCCAACCTGGTCATACATAATCACGAAAAACTGCTGCGCTGCCATCACTGCGGTAAAGAGGAGCGGTTACTACCCACATGCCCAGCCTGTAAGGTGGGCGAATTGATGCCTTTAGGCTTGGGAACAGAACGGATTGAAGAAGCGCTACGCGAGTTATTCCCCGATAAAACCCTGGTTCGGCTAGACCGCGACACCACCCAACGGAAAGGTTCCCTGGAGCGCTATCTTGCCCAAATCAATCAGGGCAAGGCCGACATAATTCTCGGCACCCAAATGCTCGCCAAAGGCCACCATTTCCCCAACGTCACCCTGGTCGCCATCGTAGACGTGGATAGCGGCCTGTTCAGCGTTGACTATCATGCCACAGAAAGGCTGGCGCAAACGGTAATCCAGGTCTCAGGCCGTGCCGGACGTGCCGAAAAACCCGGCAAAGTCATCCTGCAAACCCGTCATCCCGATCATAAATTGCTCAATACCCTAATCAGGGAAGGTTATCGCCGCTTTGCCGATACCGCCCTGGCAGAGCGCAAAGAAGCCCTATTACCGCCTTTCAGTTATCACGCCCTGCTCAGGGCGCAGGCGGACAAGTCCCACCTGCCACTGGATTTTCTACAAGCGGCAGCGGTATTAGCTAAGAGCTATAAATCAGGAACACAAATATTAGGCCCTGTTCCCGCACCGATGGAAAAACGTGCCGGGCTTTATCGCTATCAACTGTTATTCCAGAGCAACAAACGCAACGACCTGCAAAAATGTCTGACTGAACTCATCGCCAACATCGACAGCATCAAACACGTAAAAAAAATCCGCTGGAGTTTGGATGTAGATCCCGTGGATTTGTTTTGATTATTCTTATTGGGAGTATGGCGGGTTGAATAAAGAAGGCTTGTTGGTGACTTAGATTATTGATATAAGCTGTTACCTCAATTGCTTAAAATCTTACCCAGCCTGTTTTAAAGCTATACTCAAGTCTTTAATAGGACAGCCTTTTGAAACCTGATATCTACAAATTAGCGGCATAAAAAATCAAACAGAACTTATGAGCAACGAACGCAATACAGAAAATCTGGTTAGGGATAAACTTCGTAAACTGGGTTATTACGACAACGAATGCTCAACGCGGGTAGAGGAACAAAAAAGTGAAACAGAGGCCATTAAACGCTTACTTAAGTCCGCCAGCAAAACAGGCAAGGGCGGCAAAGGCGCACCAGAATTTATTATTAGCGACTCCTCCACGTCCGATTTTCTAGTGGTCTTTGAATGCAAAGCCGATATTAAACATCACGAAAGCTCAAATCGTGACGATGCAGTAGGTTTCGCCGTTGACGGGGCATTACATTACGCGGCGCATCTGGCTAAAGAATTCAATGTCATAGCGGTAGCGGCAAGCGGACAAACCAAATCGCAGCTTAAAATATCCACCTTCCTACATCCCAAAGGTGCGGCACAGGCCAAGGAATTACATACCAAGTCAGGTAAGTCAATCAACACCATTATCCCTTGGTCAGATTATATAGAACACGGCACATTCGATCCAACCATACAAGCTTTACGTCATGATGAGCTTATGGCGTTTTCTCGGGAATTGCACGACTTTATGCGGGATCACGCCAAACTGACCGAAAGCGAAAAGCCCTTGCTGGTCAGTGGCACCCTGATTGCCTTGCAAAACTGGGCTTTTGTTAAGTCATTTGATACTTATAAGCCCGAAGATTTACAGAAGCAGTGGTTCAGGGTCATTAAAGAAGAAATTGAGAAGGCTGATTTGCCACAAGCAAAGAAATATAATATGACTCAGCCCTATTCAGCTATTGCTGTAGCTCCCGCTTTGGGAAAACCTAGCGATGCCAAAACAGCAGCAAAATATCCCAAAGGGGTGTTGCACGAACTCATAAAAGATCTAAACGAAAAAGTTTGGCCGTTCATCAGTATTTATCACGATTTTGATGTTGTAGGCCAATTTTACGGCGAATTTCTGAAGTATACAGGCGGCGATAAGAAAGCACTGGGCATCGTTTTAACGCCACGTCATGTCACTGACCTGTTTGCCCGTCTTGCAAATGTTAACAAAAACAGTACTGTTCTAGATATTTGTGCGGGTACGGGTGGTTTTTTGGTGTCTGCTATGTTTCACATGATACGCCATGCTGTCACCAAAGAAGAAAAAGACCGCATTAAACGTGATGGGTTAATTGGTGTTGAGCATCTACCCAATATGTACGCACTAGCCGCCAGCAATATGATTTTACGCGGCGACGGCAAAGCCAACTTGCACCAAGGTAGTTGTTTTGACCCCGCTATTGTCAAATCCTTAAAAGAAGAACATCACTGCAATGTAGGTCTACTTAACCCACCGTATTCTCAAAGTGACGAGGCTTTACACGAATTGGTTTTTGTTAAACAAATGCTGGACTGTCTTGAACCAAATAGTGTTGGTATTGCCATTGTGCCTATTTCTTGCGCCATTTCGCCGCATCCGATGCGTGAAGAATTGATGCGCTCTCATACATTAGAAGCCGTGATGTCGATGCCTACAGAATTATTTTATCCAGTGGGAACTGTCACCTGCATTATGGTGTGGACAGCCCATAAACCTCATGCTGAAAGCGATAAAAAGACTTGGTTTGGTTACTGGAAAGACGACGGCTTTATTAAGACTAAACATAGGGGACGTATCGACCAATATCACCGTTGGGAGGCCATTCGTGACCGTTGGGTGGAGATGTTCAGAAACCGTGAAGTTCACGCGGGTGAAAGCGTTTTACAGAAAGTCACGCATACCGATGAGTGGTGTGCCGAGGCTTATATGGAGACGGATTATTCTTATTTAGGTCGCCCTCTGTATGAAAGAACTGTAAAGCAATTTTTGCTGAGTCGTTTGTTAAATGAAGCTATATACGACATAACCGATAACGAATCATCAGATACAGAAGGAGAATGAGCATGAAATTGGTGACGATATCAACCTTGTTTGATGTGAAATATGGGGTGAATCTGGAATTGAATAGACTTGCATCAGACCCTAACGGTATCAATTTTGTATCTAGGTCAGCAAAAAATAACGGTATTACTGGAAAGGTGAAAGCGTTACCACATCTCACACCAATAGAATCTGGCGTATTAACGGTAGCGGGTGGAGGTTCTGTGTTGGAAACATTCGTTCAGATGGAGCCTTTTTATTCTGGTCGAGACCTCTATTATCTGAAACCATTGGTAGAGTTAACGTTGGAACAAAAACTGTACTATTGCATGTGCATTCGTGCCAACAAGTTTCGCTTCAGCTATGGTAGGCAGGCCAATAGAACTTTAAAAACTATACAGATACCTGCTGTAACTGAAATACCCGATTGGGTTCATGAAGTTTTTCAAGGAGTAGCTAAAGAATGGAGCATTTATCTTGTTGATTTAATTAAACCTGTGTCACCTTCGACGAATAACTGACAATTTTTATTCGCTGCGAAAAATACAGATTTGGTTATGGTCGAAAATGGGGCATTGAAAGAATGAAAAAATCAACAATACATCTTCCAGTCAAAGATGACGGCTCACCCGACTGGAATTTTATGGAGCAATATATCAAATCTCTTCCGTTTAGCTCGCAGATTGAATCCGAGACATAAATTAAAGAAGGGTACGCGTCCAATGAAGGAAAAATGTTTGCAATAGCGGCAACTGTCAAGAAGTACTTGACAGTTCACCTATGATTTTTTGAGGTGAACACATGGTAAACCAACCCCACGTTATTATCATTGCTGGCCCCAACGGTGCGGACAAATCCACCACTGCTCCGATTTTATTAAAAGACTTGTTGGGTGTGACCGAATTTGTCAATGCCGATGTGATTGCACAAGGCTTATCGGCCTTTGCAACTGAGGCTGTTGCTTTTCAGGCGGGAAGGATCATGCTTAAGCGTTTGCATGAATTAGCAAATAAACGCCGTAACTTTGCTTTTGAAACAACCTTATCAACCCGCAGTTACGCCGCTTTTTTGCAACGCTTACAAACTCAGGGCAATCGTGTTTATCTGATTTTTCTCTGGCTACCTAGCCCTGAAATGGCTATTGCACGAGTGGCGGAGCGTGTCCTTGGCGGCGGACATTATGTACCGAATGATGGAATACAAAGACGCTATCACCGTGGCTTGAGCAATTTGTTCAAATTGTATTTACCACTGGCAAATCAATGGCGGATTTACGATAATGCCGACTCTGATGGTGCTAAACTAATTGCCAGAGGAAATTTCGATCAAATTAACGACTTGGTTAATCCTCAACTTGGAAGTATTTAACGGAAAGTTATTCTCATGCCTGAACAAGCCCCTAACATCGACGAATTGTTTAAAACGGGTAAACAAATTGATGATGCCATCAAAAAAGCCACCCGCGAAGCAGTGAAACGTCATCACCAAGCACAACAACCCGTGGCAAGTTGGCAAAACGGGTAAATTGTTTGGGTTCAAGCCCAGCATCTGAAAGATTAGGTTGGAACTAGTGCAGCTTACGAAATTAAATCCACGCCCGTAAAAAACTCGGTTAAGTTATTGTTAACTATTCAGTGTCTTTGGAAAATAACGATAAATGAACCCCTAACCTTTTTCCTCTGGAGAGGGCTTTTAGGGCTGTGCGCTAAAATAGTTACAGTTATTGCTGAAACACAGCCGACATCGCATTTGAAGCCTTTAAGGCGTTTTCGAATATTTTATCTCGGTTACGTTGCGCAAGTTGCGCGGAGACCAGAGTTGATCGTTCTGGAACGTGTACACTGAATGCGCGTGGCGGAACGGTAGATAAGGCTTCAACAATTCCAATTCGTTCATTATCCAAGCGCTCAAAACAAATACGACCCGCATGTCCAGGCTTACTCCAGTCAAACAGTAAATGGTAGATTAATGGATTGCCTTTGGGTAAACGCCTGACGTGTATTTTTATATCCTGATGATTATTCCGAAACCGCCAGACCAATTCCGAATCGGAAAGGCGCTTGCCATCAACGGGCTGCCATTTGAGTTGGCTGGCTAACCAGCCTGTAAACAACCAGGTCATCGGCAACGCGTGTGGGCCATGTGCTATTTCGATGGTATGCAAGGCATGAAGAGCGCCCGGCGCTGCCTGTGGATCAAGCACTTGGCTGATTAGTTTACGCCACCCTGCAAAGCGCCGCCAAGCAAGATTATAGACAATTTGTGTGTGTTGCTGAGCCGCAACCCAGCGGGTCATGGCGGCTACGCCTTGGGCGGGGTTAAGCCAGCCGACATTATCGTAGATAATCTGATTCGCCAGTTCAGCCAGTTGAAAGAACACCTCACCGGCAGTGGGCGGTGGGCGCTGTGATGCCCACCACAAGGTAGTCGGTAAATCACCGACTAATAGTGATCGAGCCACGGAGGGTAGACGCCCAGTCACCGCCGCTGTCGAAATAACGTCTATCCGTTCCGCGCACACCTGCCAGCCGTCGTCGAGAGCTGTATAGTAAATAGCAATACGTGCCTCAATAGTGCCTTCGCTCGGCTTACCGTTACCGACAAGCAATAATATTCTCGCCGGATGAACATCCACAATAGCGGCGATTTCTTGGCTGATAATTTCCGCTTCTTGAGGCGTGTCACAGTAGATAATCAGATTGGACATACAGGCACGCATGACCACGGTGTGACCGCCGCTATTAGCTTGGTTAAATTGCGCCCATAACATGCCTAATCCTGATTCAATGTGGGCAATGCTGACCCGTTCGGATGCTTGCGTCACTACGTTTGAAGCGCCATTTTTTAAGGTCATAACATTCGCCATTTACGGTCATCTGATTCAATCATTCGATCTGCCTCGAGCGGCCCCCAGGTTCCCGCGCTATATTCGGGAATCCAGCGGGTGCGGCTACTCGTCCAGATATTAAGGATATTATCTACCCATGCCCAAGACGATTCGACGGCATCGCGGCGCATAAACAAGGTGGCATCGCCCGCCATGACATCCAGGAGCAGGCGTTCATACGCTTCAGGTGATTGTTCACCAAATGTTGAACCGTAGCGAAAATCCATTTTAACGGGGAAAATTTTGAGTTTAGTGCCCGGCAACTTGGTCGCAATCCGCAGCGATAGCCCTTCATTGGGTTGAATGCTTAAGGCTAACACATTAGGTTCTAAAGGCTGGTCATGGTCAGCATTGAACAAAATCGGCGGTACACTTTTGAATTGAATGGCAATTTCACTGGCCCGTTTAGGCATGCGCTTGCCGGTGCGAATGTAAAAAGGCACACCCGCCCAACGCCAGTTGTCGATAAACAATTTTAGTGCGATATAGGTTTCCGTGATGGAATCTTGGGCAACACCGGCTTCGCGGCGATAACCTGGGACATCTTCACCGTGATGGAAGCCCGGCCCATATTGGGCCCGAACGACGCGTTGATCGAAACTCTCGTCGGTAATCGGCCTGAGACAGTTGAGTATGTCCTGCCGATGGTCGCGGATCACATCGGCATCCATGATCCAAGGCGGCTCCATGGCGATGAGGGTCAGCAATTGCAGGATATGGTTTTGAATCATATCGCGTAGCGCACCGGCGCTGTCGTAATAACCCGCTCGCGTACCCACGCCTTCTTCTTCGGCAACCGTGATTTGTACGTGATCAATATGCTTTGCGTTCCATAACGGCTCGAAGATGGCGTTGCCGAAGCGCATAGCCAGGATATTCTGCACCGTTTCCTTGCCCAGATAATGATCGATCCGGTAAATCTGTTGTTCGTGGAAATTCTGTGACAAAGTTGCATTGACCTTACGGGCGCTCTCAAGATCCCTGCCTATAGGTTTTTCTACGATGATCCGAGAAAAAGGGCTGTTCTCGTCAATCGGCATCACCAGGCCGGCCGCCTTAAGTTGGCAAACGCAGGTTTCGATCAGGGCGGGCGGAATAGCCAGATAAAATACCCG
Organism: Methyloglobulus sp.; assembly: GCF_046714055.1. Classification (GTDB taxonomy): domain Bacteria; phylum Pseudomonadota; class Gammaproteobacteria; order Methylococcales; family Methylomonadaceae; genus Methyloglobulus. The sequence goes on from NZ_JBKKBJ010000063.1 coordinate 15,277, forward strand.
ATTGCCCGGAATGCCGAAGTTGGAGTCAATCTCTTTTAGGCGCCCTGCGAGTTGGGCATAAGCATCGGGATTATCAAAAGAACCTTGCAAATAATGCAGGCAGCGTTCAAAGTCCGGCCAGTAATCCGGGTCTAAAGGTTGCCTTGAAAATTCCTCTATACCTTTGCGGGCAAAATCACGGTACTGACTATCGTCCATTTCCTCAATCGCAAAACCAAGTACCGCAAAATTAGCGGGCAATTCACCTTCCAGCGCCTGATTGTAGATGGCTGGCAGCAGTTTGCGTCGAGTCAAATCACCACCACCGCCAAAGATCACCAGCGTGCATGGTTGTGGTGCATGGGTTATATTAATTCCGGCGGTGAGGGGGTTGTCATGTTTTATATCAGGCACTGGTACGCTCCAATAGTGATACGGCAAGTAGGCGATACGCTCTCATTACGATCTCCAAGGACGGAGGAAGTACCGTGTTGTAAGGAGCATTCGCGGCACGACCTCCAAGGACGGAGGAAGTGCCGCGTTGCAAGCCGCATTCGGTACGATAGCGAGGGAAAGTTTGCAATTTGTAGTCCTAAAGACTGACCTTATCCCTTTTCAACATGACCACCAAATTGCTTACGCATGGCGGAGATCATTTTGTCGGAAAAGGTATTTTGTTGGCGTGAGCGAAAACGGGAATACAGCGCTGCTGTTAACACGTGAGCCGGAACCGCTTCTTCAATTGCTGCTTGCACAGTCCAGCGGCCTTCACCGGAATCTTCTACATAACCCGAATAATTGGATAAATCGGGGTCTTCAACCAAGGCGGTCGCGGTTAAATCCAGCAGCCATGATTCGACCACACTGCCTCGCCGCCAGACTTCGGCGATTTCCGTAAGATCGAGATCATAACGGTAATCGTCAGGTAAGTTATCGGAATCGGCGTTACGCATAATGTCAAAACCTTCCGCATAGGCCATCATCATCCCGTATTCGATACCGTTATGGATCATTTTCACGAAATGGCCTGAGCCGACCGGGCCGCAATGCAAATAACCTTGGTCAGCCGTGCCGGGGTGATTGTCACGGCCTGGTGTTGGTTCTATATCGCCTTTGCCGGGCGCGAGCGTTTTAAATATGGGATCCAGCAATTGAACGGCCTGTTTCGGGCCGCCAACCATCAGGCAGTAACCCCTTGTTGCACCCCAAACACCGCCACTGGTGCCGACATCAATATAATGAATGCCCTTATCTGCAAGGGTTTTTGCCCGACGTACAGCATCTTTATAAAAGGAATTGCCACCATCAATGATAATGTCATTTTCATCCAGAAGCTCAGATAATGCCGCGACCGTTTTTTCGGTCAGGTCACCTGCGGGTACCATACACCAGATAATACGGGGGGGTTGCAGCATGGCGATAAGCTCTTCCAACGTAGAGGCACCTTGTGCTCCCGCATTTTTCAGGTTTTCCACGCTGGCACTATTGACATCAAAACCCACACAGCTATGGCCTCCAGCCATTAATCGCCTTACCATATTTGCGCCCATCTTACCTAACCCGATCATTCCTATCTGCATCTTTTCCTCTTTAGTTTAATGTTTAATTTGATTGCCTAATATTGGTGCAAAACATCAAAAGTTTGCACTGAAATAGTTATTTTTAGGCATTGAAAACGCATTTATTAATAACAAGTCCATATAAAAATTACAGCAATATCCATGCCGCTATTTTCTCATTAAATGCTTAACTTCGCTCAGGGAGCGCTGGATTTGTTAAGATGGATATTATCATGGCTGAATTATTGCCAGGTTATTACACAACCACTTCGAAGGTAAATATGGGTATTGATAAATTAAACATTATTTACGGCATTGCAGATCAACTAAAGTTTGTAGAGGGCGCGGGTGGATTGCCATTTATTGCCGTCCGCAATCAAAGTGCTACGGCCTTGATTTCCTTACATGGGGGACAAATACTTTCTTTTAAGCCTATCGATGAAGATGTCGATATGCTTTTTCTGGGCAGTAAGTCATCTTACGAAGATGGCAAAGCTATCCGGGGAGGGATTCCGGTTTGCTGGCCTTGGTTTGGGCCTGACCCTAAAGGGTTGCAGCGGCCTAATCATGGATTCGTCCGCAATCACTTGTGGACAGTCTTACATACGGTAGCGACAGATACTGAAACAAAGGTGAGCCTACAGTTCTTAGAAAGCTATAAAAAAGAAAAAACCTGGAAGCAGCCCTTTGCCCTCACACTTGAAATGACTGTCGGTAAAACCCTCGGCTTGAAATTAATGACCCGAAATACCGGTGATAAAGCGTTTTCGATCACTCAGGCATTTCACAGCTATTTTTATGTGGGTGATATCAATCAAATACAGATTTTGGGACTAGAGGGGTGTGATTATTTTGATAAACTGGATCAAGGTACACAAAAATCCGACATGGGTGCATTAGTCATCAATGAGGAAGTTGACCGTATTTATGTGGACGTCAAAAATCCGTTGGTTATTGATGACCTTGCTTTTAAACGCCGAATCCAAATTGCCTCCCCGAACAGTGCAACCGGTGTGGTATGGAATCCTTGGATAAAAACGTCAAAAAAAATCGCGGACTTAAAAAATCGGGATTATAAGCATTTTATCTGTGTGGAAACTGGCAATATAGCCTTTGACCTTATTAATATTCCACCAGGCGGCGAACACAGTTTGCTTTCAAATTTTAAAATCTTACAGGACTGAAAAGATGTCCAGACTTTGTCAGGCTTTACCGCTATCAAGCCTTAATTAGGAGTTACGCATTGACAGACAATGTAAACTTTTAAACATTCGCAGAATTCAACCAAAGATCATGTTTATTGCATAAACTAAGCGCATGGATAGACCCACTATAATTATCCAGGGGAAATGTTGATATTGCCGCTTTATCTTTGTCTGGGTTGAACAGGTGTTCGTCAAGGAACTTATAGTTTTGGTCTAGCAAGACATGTTTGACGATGTAGTGCTCGTAACCTATCATCTCGTGCGAGGTAACAACCCTTATCGTTATTTTGGTTCCTGCCTTCTCTATACCGATGCTGGGCAAATGCCCTGCGACCTTGTCTTTCCAACGGCCCGGCGACTCTTTGGTGTAATAAATATCGCTTACAGGCACCTGATTTACATTTTTTGCAAAAACCATTGTCGGTGTTATGACAGTTGCACTTAAACCGGCCACACCCCATCTGATAAAATCACGACGTTCCATAACTATTGCCTCTTGATTGATGGTTTCATCTCGATTTAGGACGAGATGTATTGCCCTGTAAATTGTTTTGCATACACAATCAGCTTGATAACAGAATATACAGATCCAGCCATCTGAATCGTTACAGTTACGCTACTGGTTTTTACTTGATATCCCGTTCAGTCGCTTCCTGCGCCTTGATAAGCATTTTTTCTGGATTTTGCTGATTTAACCCACTCATGGACATTTTTCAATCCATTCATTACTGGGACGGCTCCTCCCATGGCTACGGCATCTACCAGACAATACCAAGCCGCCACTCCGCTTGGAGGATTTCCTTGTGACCAGCCAAGAACTGGGTCTATGGCGGCCCATTTCCAGGTTCCAACAGCTGTCCCAATAAGCTCCAGCCATGTGGTAATGAAGAAAGCGGCAAGGTACACCAGCGGTGACCGCCCCTTAAAGAGATAGATCAAAAAAACAAAAAACAGCATGGCGCCGACTGCGTCGCCCTGGTCTGGAATGCCGCTAATCCCCCATAACGACCATACCCCGCACACTACTATCACGAAGATGGCAATTGCCTTTGCGTATCTTTGAAACAATCCCGAACGCGCCAAAGCAACAGCCGTTAAATAAACCATGCCATGACCGGGAGGGACATAAGCCGGTACGTTTCCAAACCGATAGGTATAGCCGCCCATGTAGGGTGAAGCGAAATGTTCGCCAATGGTAGCAAAAATGACAGCTATGCCTACCTGTATCCTGACCTCAGATCTTTCACCCAAGAGTAAACCAAGCAAAAAAATCCATCCGCAAACACCCAACGCATTTTGTTTTTCTATCGTCGCATGTGCGTCGCTCAGCAAACAGACTGCGACACAAAAAAAAGTGAATGCGGCAATGAAATAGTCCCGCTTTTTATGAGGATAGGACACGTTAATTTGGGGGAAATGACGTAACACAAAGGCCTTTAAAAATTGGACATACCAGTAAACCCACTCAACATTATGTGGATTATTCTCATATCAAAAAAACAACCATGCAATGACTAAATATCGGCAAAACTTACCTAACATGATGATTAAAAAAGCCGACAATAAAGGCAATTTTAGCCAGCCTCCGGCAAAACACAACGCATCGCCAACCACAGGTAACCATGAAAAAAACAGCGCCCATTGCCCTCTTGTTTTTACGACATTAAGCGCTTGTTGCTTGTCAGCCGATAAGAGTGTCGCAACCGGAAATTTTTTAGCCGCTAACACGCCCAACCCCCAAGTTGTCATGGCACCCAGGGTGTTACCCAAGGTTGCAGCAAAGACCAGGTTTTCGATGCGATAATTTCCTGTCGTTGCCATATATGCCAAAACGGCCTCAGAACCACCGGGGGCAATGGTCGAAGAGATAAAGGCACTTAAAAACAGTTCCCAGAGACCCGTGACTGTCTGCTGCACTTACCCTCCAAAAAAAAGCCCCGCAATTTTATTGCAGGGCCTTTTGTACTGGTTATATCTATTTACTTGGTAAAATTTTGTTTTTGGACGAAAAAATGAGGTTGAACAAGCGCAAAACCAAACCTTTGATAAATCCGATAAACACTTTGAGTAAATTAAAACTTTCGGACGCAGCCTCCGCAACACTCTTGCCCTGAAACTTTCTGCCTAGTGCAGCGGAAACAATCAAACCGACTGCCAAGCCAATGACGGTGGTACCTGAGACGAAAGAATCGACTTGAGGGGCAGCTTTATTACCCGTTTTTTTAGCAGCCTCTGCTAGCGCCAGCGATTCATTGGCGGCCGCTATCTCGGTTTCTGTAACCTTTGCCGCAGCGAAAACTTCTGCTGGCCCGGCGTTGTAATCATCGGGGACAACAAACGCAGTTACGCCTGGAATACTGGGCAAATCGCCGTCACCATCACCGACTTTTAACTGCGCCTTCATGCCTTTTTCCATGTGCTGGGCAATGTCACAGTGAATCAGATAAGTTTTGTCGCCGGGTGGCAGAATCAGCGTTCCGGAAATCTTTGCAGGCCCGGAAACTTCCAGGTGGAACATCCCTTTGGGGTACAGATATTTCGGCAAGCCGTGCATCATCCACTGATGGCGGATTTTATCTTCATTGACGAAGTGGACGGTGAGCTTAGTGCAAGGTTTGAAATTGAACTCCTGGGTATCAAAAGTATACATCCTACCGGGAAATTTCTCGGCATATTTATGCCCGGCATGGACAGTAACTTCCTTGGTTTCGGAAATACTGTCGCACCCCCCGGGTAACTTATCAGTATTCTGGCCCATAACCATACCGCCGGACATTTCCATTAAATGACCATCGCCATGATCCATGAGCATCTTGGTATGGTCTTCTATCTCTTCCGCCATTAATGTTGCAGTAAAGAAAATAGTCAATAGCCCAACCGATAAAATCTTCGTCATTACCTTACACCCCTCACCCTTTAATTGGCTTGGCGCAACCAGACCTGTGCCAGAAGCCCTACACCCCTTGTCGAACCTAACCCAAAGAAAACTAATCCTTAACCTTACCTATAACTTGATCGACTATTTTCCTAAACGGAGCACTGTACAGGTACAGAACGTACAAACCTCCTAAACCGAGCAACAGGTACATAATCAGGGTATAGTTTGACATGGCGGGGCCGCCGCCTGCCTTGAAGCTCATGTGGACATCCTTACGTTCACCTTGATCTGGAACCAAAGTGATATGAATCAGGTATTTGCCGGGTTCTGGTACGCCATTAGGCATCTTTAGCTCAACAGTGCCTTTTTTGTGTTTCGCTTTTTCAAGAAAAAACACCCTTGTGCCTTCGGGTTCTTTGGTGACTTCAAACTCAACGCTGTGGTTTTTATATCTTTCGTCTTGATAATCGAATACCAATATGGTCGCTTCTTTTTCACTAGGGAGATTGGCACAAAACTCTTGCGCAGGAAAAGCAGTGGGTTGATAAGCGGTGTAGTGTAGCCAATGGTCTGGCTCTAGCTCAAATTTACATTGGTCAGTGTCCGTTCCCTTGGCACCGCCGTGCGCCCACACCGATGCAGAAAAAAGCACCGCAAGGACAGTTAGCAAAATCTTTTTAAATAATTGTGACGTGTTCATAATACCTCGCACCTTCCAGTCTTATTATAATGAGTATGTTTTTCAAAAACATCAGCCCGTGTGCAAACAAAAGTTCACCAACACAAAATAACTGACATTTTCTGTTCGTCAATAGCGAGGCTGCACTCTAGCACATCAACCACGACAAATAAAGAACCCTAATCAAAGTATTAAACCATTACAAAACAATAAGCGCAGGTGGATGGGACACCAACCAGCTAAATTCAGAAAACTTGTATTGTTTTAGATCAATACACTCAGGTACTAAGCGGGTACGGTGCGGTATTTGGTACACTGACAGGTATTCAAGTTCAACAGTCGGTAGGTAACATTGGCGTAGTAAACCTCACTCGTCATACCCGTCGTATTTCGCTGGGTTGTCTTTTGACATCTTCAACAGTACGTACACCGCTCCAGTCCCCCCTTGCCTCGGCGATGCGGAACAGAAGGCCTGAACGTCCTTATGTTGCCTGAGCCACCGATTGAGGTGGTTTTTCAGGACAGGATGGGCATCGGAAGAGCGGTAGCCTTTGCCATGGATGACGTGGATACAGCGATAACCGGACTTTGTGCTGGCGTGCAAAAAGTGTAGCAACTGTTGTTTTGCAGCGTCGCTGTTAAACCCGTGTAAATCAATTTCAGCTTGCAGACCAAAAAACCCCTTACGTAATTTTGCGAGAACGCTGTTTTGTATGCCGGGTGCTGTAAAACTTAGGGGCTCTTCATGGCTGACATTGCTAATGTCCGGGTCAATGGCGCGGTGCCACTCGTCATTCAGGCCATAAGGTTGGGGTTTTGGATAAGGTTTGGGATTGGCTTGCCTTAATTGGACTTTGTCATTTTTTACAGCGCGTACGTTTCCTACGGACTGCCGAAACAGGTCACTGTCTTTTGGGCTAATGAATTTTTTTATCACGAAAGCTGGTTTTGTTGTCCAAAATTGATACTATTGTGAATTTTATAGCGTAATCTGCATCAAGGCGACGGTTAATGTACATTTTGTTAAGTAATGATGATGGCTACTTGGCTGAAGGGCTATCTGCATTAGCAAATGCATTAGGTCGGTACGCCGAAATAGCGGTGGTCGCTCCCGATAAGAACCGGAGCGCAGCGAGTAATTCGCTGACCTTGGAAATGCCTTTACGGGCTTCCTTAGGCGAGAATGGCTTTATCAAGGTCGATGGGACGCCGACGGATTGTGTGCATCTGGCGATAACAGGTTTGTTGGATAAAGAACCCGATATGGTGTTTGCGGGCATCAATCATGGCGGAAATCTAGGCGATGATGTGTTGTATTCCGGTACCGTAGCCGCCGCCACTGAAGGGCGGTTTTTAGGGTTGCCCGCTGTTGCCATTTCTTTGGCGGGAGGCAGCGAGCAAGTGACACATTTTGAGACAGCCGCGCATGTGGCGGTCACCTTATTGAAGCAGTTAATCGAAAAACCCTTGCCGCAAGACAGTATCCTTAACGTTAATGTGCCGGATATTGCCATTAAAGACTTGAAAGGCTATCAAGCGACGCGGCTTGGTCAACGGCATAAATCTGAGCCAGTTATTACGGGTAAAGATCCGCGTGGACGTATTTTGTATTGGGTAGGCCCGCCCGGTGCAGAACAGGATGCCGGGCCAGGGACTGATTTTTATGCGATTAGCACGGGTTATGTGTCAGTAACTCCGCTACAATTGGATTTAACTTGGTACGGACGTATCAATGAATTAAATGCATGGTTGCCAAAGGAGCACAATCTATGAACCCAAGCCTGCAAGGGATAGGCATGACATCGCGGCGAACCCGTGACCGTATGGTGAACCGTTTAATCGAGCTAGGCATACGTAACAAAAAGGTATTAGAAGTTATGCGGAATACACCACGCCATATCTTTGTTGACGAAGCACTAGCGAGCAGGGCATATGAAGATAACCCCTTGCCTATCGGTTATAACCAGACCATTTCCCAGCCTTACATTGTTGCCAGGATGACTGAGCTTTTGCTGAAAGCAGGGCGCTTGTCGAAGGTGCTTGAAATAGGCACGGGTTGTGGTTATCAAACCGCCATACTCGCGCAACTGGCCGATCACGTTTATTCCGTTGAGCGGATTCTGCCCTTGCAGAAGAAAGCAAAAGATCATTTGTGGGAGTTAAAAATTAAAAATGTCAGTTACATCCATAATGACGGCGGCTGGGGTTGGCCTGAATATGCACCGTTTGACGGTATTTTGGTCAGCGCTGCTCCGCCAGAAATCCCAGAGACCTTGTTGCAACAGATGGCTATGGGCGGTGTAATGGTGATACCTACTGGCGAAAGCGGCAGACAAGCGTTACAACGGGTGATACGCTCGGAAAAAGGGTATGAGGTTGAGGAATTGGATGCGGTAAGTTTTGTGCCTTTTTTGTCGGGAAAGGAATAAAAACACTTACGGATCTAATCAAGCCCTAAATCTTTCACAAAACGTGCCTCTGGTACAATGCGTTCAATGGGGATAGCAAACATTTTAGCAGTCATTTGTCGAAGCTAAAAAGCACTTCATCATATGGAAGAGGCAATGCTGATTTGGCGCGCAACTCATAAAGCAATTCTGCAAACTGAGCAACGGTTTCAGTTTTTGCAGCAAGCTGGTCTGGAACAGAAACATCGAAAAGTTTCTCGGCTTCCATAACTAACTCAACAGTATCCTAAGCCCATATTACCTTGTTATAAATAGCAATTGTTGTTAACGCGTTGGTGCCAACTCAAAAATAATCAATTCCGCCGTTTCCGTGGCTACGTTCTCAACCGCCATCAACTTCCCAGATTCCCAAAACACTTCGCCGATTGAATAGGTATTGACTTTACCGTCCTCAGTCACTTTCAACTTGCCTTTGACCACATAACGAGGCCCAGGGCCTTCATGCGTATGCCAAGGCGTTTTGAAAGCGGGCGGGAAGGTGACCCTTATCACTTTGGCATTAACGCTTTTGCTGGAGAGTTCGACCGGATTTTCCATCAGCGTAGTCCTGATTAGCCCTGGTTTTGGATCATCTGCAGAAACCGCTTCCACAACAAAAAATAATATCAGTATCAGCACGACTGCGATAAAAAATCGGGCAGGGCTTCTTATAAATTTATTCAAAAGGCTGTCTTTGGGATCAGGATTTTGTGGGTTCATCGTGATTTACTCCGATTGTTGCTGTCATAAGCTTTCAAATTGCATTCTTTATACGCTCAATAGCACTTTGCAGGTTTTCCATACTGGTCGCTATGGAAATTCTAATATGCCCTGGACTACCAAACGCTGAACCTGGCACAAGCGCAACCCCCGCTTTTTCGATCAAATACTCAGAAAATCCCAGGTCGTCCTCGATACCGCCCAGCCTTTCAATCAACTTTTGGACATTGGGGAACACATAAAAAGTTCCATCCGTTTCCAAACAGTCTATGCCGTCAATTTTATTAAGCTCTAAGACAACATAATCATGGCGTTTTTTAAACTCAATGCACATCCGGTCAATAAAACTTTGGTCGCCAGTCAAGGCCGTTTCAGCCGCGACTTGTGAGATAGAAGTCGGATTGGAGGTGCTTTGCGATTGGATGGTACACATCGCTTCAATCAAATCTGCCGGGCCTCCGGCATAGCCGATGCGCCAGCCGGTCATCGAGTAGGCTTTCGACACGCCATTCATCACCACCGTGCGGTCGTAAAGTCCAGGGTGAGCATTCAGGATATTCACAAACGTGCCTTTTTCCCAAAGGATGTGTTCATACATATCATCTGTGGCAATGATGATGTTTGGGAAATCCTTGAGGACATCACCCAACGCTTTTAACTCATCCAAGGAATAAGCAATACCCGACGGATTGGACGGGCTGTTGATAAAGATCAGGCGCGTTTTGTCGGTAATCGCCTTGCGTAGTTGCTCCGGCGTTATCTTAAACCGTTGTTCTTGCGTGGTTTCAATAATGACGGGAATGCCATCCGCCAGTAACACCATATCAGGATAAGAAACCCAGTAAGGTGCGGGAATAATGACTTCATCCCCAGGATTAAGCAGTGCTTGCGTCAAATTATAAGAACTTTGTTTGCCGCCGCAGGACACCAGGATTTGCTTAGGCGCGTAATCCAGGCCATTGTCGTTTTTGAACTTGGCAATGATCGCCTTTTTCAAACTGGGGGTACCATCTACCGCCGTGTATTTGGTAAAGCCGTTATCTAGTGCCTTAACAGCCGCCGCTTTGATATGGTCGGGCGTATCAAAATCGGGTTCGCCCGCACCCAGCCCGATAATGTCTTTACCTGCCGCACGCATGGCCGCAGCCCTGGCGGTAATCGCCAAAGTAGGTGAAGGTTTAACCGCTTTGACCCTGTTTGAAAGTGTAATGCTCATGTTCCGCCGTGATAATGCTGTGTTCTAGTGCGTTGCAATTATAACCTAGCTAAAGAGGATTCCTAAAAAATGTCAAGAATACGTTTAAAGTCAATAAGCGGATGGTTATAAGGTAAGCTTGTTGCAGTCTATTGGGGAGTTAACTACGTTTAACCTAAAAAAATCAGTTGAAGTATTCGTGATCAGATTTAAGCTAAGAACTTATCCATAAATAATATTCCCCTGGTTTTTCCAGTTGATTTTCCGCAAAACGATAACCGAAGCGGCCAGCATGAGCAGACCGAGATAGCTCCGTCCCATTTTTTCATAACCCACCAGGAGCTTCCTAAACCGTTTAAACCAGGCAAACTTCAACCACCGCGCCTAGCCTTGAAATCAGGACTCTTGTTTTTTTCTGCAAGCTCTTCGCCGTACGGCCGGACATGGCGGATATACGGCTGTGGCGGATAAATTGTGGAGGGTCAGCCGCACAACATGGTTGGTCTTGAATCTGCCTCTGGTGGTTGGGAGCGGGGTAACCCGCCGGATGTTTCTGCTATTTTTCAACCTCACGAAAACCCTGCGAACGGGGCAACATGCTCCGTCCGGCTGAAGATTTTTCCGTTTCGTGAAACTCCCCCTGCTAAGTGAGTTAATCCTATCTAAGTTGTTGATAATAGACAGCCAGTGCCTTAATTTCATTGCGCTTAGTTGCTGAACGTTTAGGTTTGGTTGTGATGCACAGCATTTTTCGCTCTAAAACTGTGCCAGTCTACAACAAGCGATGAACGGAAATTACTGATTAGCAAGATGCTTCAAGCAACCGACGTAGGGGCAGGTCTTGTGCCTGCCCTCAGGGCAACCACAAGGGATTGCCCCTACGACAATTGGCATCAAGCCGATATGACAAAGCCTGCTAATCAGGTGAGAATTTGATTTAGGTCAAAAAAAGGGTTTAACAGGCAGGATAGTTGGCAGCTAAAACCTCGATTCCGCAAACTTCATCGAGGCTACTTGCTGGATTCCGGCGACCCACCGGACGGGTTTGCAAAACCCGTCCCGCGAAGCCGGATTTATCGTAGGGTGGGCAAGCGTCTTTTTGCTTGCCCACCGATTGCGCCAGATTCCGCGTGGGCAAACGATAAAGCCGTTTGCCCACCCTACCGGGCTCGCGGCGGAAGCCGTTCGCCACCTCGGTAAGCCGGTCACACCCATTATTTGGTAGGTGGCGTCGGCCAAGCTGACGGCGTATGTGCTAGGGTCACTATCCACGAGATTTCGCCTTTCGACGATCTCACGGCTTCCGGCAGGTACCGTTGGCCACACCGGTGAAGCCGGTGACCAACGTGGCATTCGCGGTGCTGCCAGCATCGTTCTGAGCGATGATGAAGTTTTGCACGTCGGTGACACTCAAGCCGTTGCCGACGAAACGCTCCAACCTGAAGATTCCAATCGGGGGGTTGTTCGCGCCGGTGGTGCCGCGCTGGCGCACCTGGAAATCCCCGACGCCGCCCACGTCATTAGAAGTGTTCCCGGCGATGTCCAAGCACAGATCGCTGTCGTGACGCGACTCGATCCGCGTACCAAACACGGTTCCGAACGGGAACGCCGAGTTGTCGTCAGGGGTGCCGACATCGTTGTCTCTCAGTGTCAGGTCGAACAGCGCTTTTTCACCGCCGCTGGTCGTGTCAAAGGCAGCTTCCGCGAAGATTCCAGCGAAGTCCGTGTTGCGGATCACGTTGTTGATGATCGAGAGCACCATGTCCACGTCGCCGATGGCGTCTATCCCGATTCCGAAAGCGTCCCGCGAACCGGAGTCCGGAGTGCCGTTGCCGATCCGGTTGTTGTCTATTATGCCGCGCACGTCCCCGTTGTTGTTCGAGGTTGCAGACGCCGAGAAATTGATCACATTGCTGTCGTTCCCAATAAACGTGTTGCGCGAGACGTTGAAGGTCAGGTCGCCGCTCAACGAGTGCCCCAGGTCAACGGCGATGTTGCCGTTCGTGAACGAGGTGTCGCTGACAAGGGCGGTAATCAGTCCGCTACCCGTCTGGCTAACCTGAACTGCACTGGCCCGAACGGTGGTGAAGGCTGAATCGTCAATGG
>NZ_JBKKBJ010000064.1:0-4104 GCF_046714055.1 Methyloglobulus sp.
AAGGCTATGTCACCGTTAAATATTGAAAATTCCCCAGGGCGGCATTCAGCAGCATTTCCGGTGTGAGTGGTTGGTGCTGTTCAAAAGCCCGTCGCCAGCCCAGGTAGTTTGGTAGGTAGCGGGTTGCTACGCCATGGAAGCGTGCCAACCACTGCTTAAACCGACTATGATAAGCGTTGACATTCTGCACATGATAAGCGCCATTGACGCGCTGGCCTTGGCTGAGGTTGACGGCTTCATGGCTGATCCCTTCGGCCTCACAGAACGCCGTGTAGGCGGGGTTGCCATCGCTGACCAACAGGGCATCCGCAGCCAGCATAGGCTTGAGGGCGGTGGTGAGCCGGGTTTTGGTGAGTGGCCCGTTGCCGGCCACGAAGTCCAGCGTTTGCCCGGCACGGTCACGCGCCACCGGCACACAGACCTGTTCGTCAGAGAGGCCTGGTTTAGTGGCGCTGCCGCCGCGCTTTCCAGGCTCACGCCCCAGGTTCCGTTGGCCTTTGTCCGATTCCAGCAGATAGGTTTCATCGGCTTCGGTGATGCCGTGCAGCTTAGAGGGACGATCCTGGCCAATCCAGCGCAAGAACCGGTGCCGCCAGCGGAAGCTGGTGTTGCGGTGGACACCGGTGTCGGCGGCACACTGGCGTACGCTCAATGACTGCGCCATCGCAGCCAGATAATCCAGCCATTTGGGCTTGTCGCGAAGACGCGCCAGCGGTGTGCGGGTGAGGGCATTGAAGGTCTTGTGGCAATGTTGGCAATAATAACGTTGCAGCCCGCTAACCCAACCATTGCGGTACAACTCGACACTAGCACAGTGCGGGCAGGCACTTTTGGCATCAAAACTGGCTTCAATCCATTCAAGAACATTGGACTCGCCGGAGGATTGTCTTAAGGCCGCACTCAGCCGTTTACGCTGATGGTGATCTAATCGACGGATGGTGGTCATTAATGCCATAAATTCTGCGCTTTTCATGATGATCTTCCAGTGAAACCCTAAGTAAATCATTCGACTGGAAAGGCAGATAAAGATTCCATAATTAACGATGACATAGCCTTAACTTTTGACCTGCCAGTTTCATTACCGACAAGAAAAATTATATTTATCAATACGATCCACAAGTGCCCGCTAAACAAGCGGTCACTGATTAATGTGTCTTATGTTTAGACAAAATAGGCAAGTACCGTTTTTAGATTGTTTCTGTCAGGTCAAAATCAGGGGCTGATTAAATCTTGTTATCCGCCCCTACTCGATCCTTTGACAAAATAAAAGCGGAATGGGGGACATGTAAAAGCTCCGCAATTTTTCTTACAAAGTATTCCTCCTGAACATCTAATACATTATCAATAAATGCGATTTTCCATAACGATTCAATCAAATGAATTTTTTGTTCCAAACTGTATGTTTTATTGATTAAGGAAGTAAATTGAAAATAATCAGTCGCCTGTTTTATTTGTTGTTCAGCTAACTCCATTAATAAGGTCGCTTGTTCAAACTTTAAAGAAAAGTTCTGCTGAATCAAGGACAGAATCACTTCTTGCTCTTTTAGTCCAATTTTATCGTCCATGGTCATCATTTCCAAGAACAATGCGGCAGCCGCAAGTTGTAGCGTTTCTTCTACGTTATCTTCCGGCGCTAAAAGCGCCAGATGTTGCTCAAAAAAAAGTTTGATTTGGTTGAGCATTTTCAAAAAATTCCGATTTCATGTAAATAGTTAATGTAGGTGCAAGTTTACTTTAATTAAATATTTTTTCTTGGCTAGCTAAAAGCCATTGAGGAATAGCCCCACAGACGCTCCGTTTAGATCGATTGCCCAAGCACAAAAGCGCCCAAATAAGTGGCGATGAAATAGAATAAGGACAAAACCAGGCTGGCGGGAAAGTTGATGTCCAAGGTGAATTTGATGATGTAAGAGACGATCGCGTAGTACCAAGCCAACAATAGGAAAAACAGGTAATAGCTATATAGGTCTTCGGTGACCGTCAACCACACCATGACGGGGACAACAAATAACGAAATGATATTTGCACTAAACATGAATGCGGTGGCGACTTGTACATACACATAAAGCGTTTTGTTCAAAAACAGCATGATGCCGATAAACGCCAGCATAAAAACAATTTGTAGGCTGATTTCATAAAACGACTCGAAAGGGTCGTCAATCAAATTGGCCTGTAACAAATAGCCGATAACAAAATAAATAGCTAGGTTCTTCCTGAATAAGCTCACCGATCTTGGCAGTTCCAAGGGATCATGATTCAACCAGCACAGCGCTAAGTATTCTCTCAGGTTATCCATAATCGCTTAGAACTAGGCAGTAAATGGGTTGGCATGGATGTTAATTAATCAGGAGAATTTGAGTTACGGTCGCTGTAGGTGCTGAAACTGTCATTCAGCGCTTGCACCAGGTCTTTGGTTTTATCAGAGAGTTGCGTTAACCGTGCCTTGGTTTTCTTATTCCAGCCGGCAGGTTCCGAAAAAGTCAATAACATACGTGAAAACGTCAAATTGGATTCGAACAACTCAGCCAAGTTTTCCATCAAATGTAGGCTTTTCCGGCGTGTGTTTAACCGGTTAATGATGAATTTGGCTTGCAGCTTACTCATTATCAAATGCAAGGGCAGCATGATAGAGATGACGGCCAGCACTATGATGGGGCCGGTAATGGGATCAAACAGCAGGTCTATAACGATGCCAAGTTGTAATTCTGCGAACACTGCCAACATTGCAATTGCGCCAAGGATAAGCAGGCTGGCCATGTTGACACGTTCTTTCCAGATAGTAATGCCGTCTTTAACTTCAGGAATGACCACGTTTTCAATTTCGTGGATGCTTTTTTCCAAGGCATTAAGGATACGGTATGACCGGTCATGCTCCACGTTAGCCAAACGTTGGTCAATTTCGATAAATTGTGGCGGACTTTGAGTGTTAACACTATGTTCCTGGTTGGGCAACAAGATAAATTGCCCCGTATTAAGCCCGATGTCAGCCAATCTCCGCTGCCAAGATGAAATGATTTCACTGCTTTTAGTAGGGTAAAAAGCCGCAGCCGGCGCATCAATCAAGTAAATAAATTTATTGGTGTCCTGGTGCAAGGTGATTTGCTGGACCAATTCATTCATCAGCGAGGTTGGTGTTTCGAAAACATCGCAAAACACCAGCACCAGATCCGAATTTTCGATGATATGGGAGGTTAACATCGACATGACCGGGGTGGCGGACGTTGCGCTTACATTCGGGGCATCAATGAACAATTTACCTTTTAAGCGCTCGCTACTAATGGTTTTTAATTCCAGGTAGGCATTAATGCGGCGTCCTTCACTGGGTTGCAGTTGCTCAATTTTCTGGCTGACCTGGTAAAACGGGTAACGATGGTCAACATCCAGGGCTGTTCCCGGTAAGGTTGCAGGCGTAGCTTGGTTGTTATACACGAGAACGGTGAATTTGTGGCTGGATGCCTGAATGCCGGAAAGTAGTTGATCCGTGCCTAAGTAGCTGTTGATGAACCGTGATTTGGCTGTGGAATTGCCCCCGATCAGGCTAACGATGGGCCACCAGGAGTATTTGCTGGCTGTGGTTTCCTCGTTTTCAATCAATCCCAGGTCAAATTCTAGTTGATCGAGGTCGTGGAATACTTTTACTGCGTTCAGCAATACCGGATTGTCATTGGCAAAGTGTTTTTCCAGGTTGGACAGGTATTTGCTTACTGTTTTTTCAGCCATCGGGTTGACCTCATTTTGTTCGGTTTTATAGGTATGAAGTAGGATAAAAGTATACACCCAGAATTGTTTAATAACTCATGTTACGCGCTTAAGCGTCTGTAGCTCATCAAAAGCCAACCCGAACCGCTTTCAGATACAACTTAGCCCGCAAGGCAAAATGGTTGAGCTTGTGTTTAATTGAAAGGCATTCCAAGCGGAAGGCGGCATAGATCGAAAGGAAGACGTGGTTGCCTTGGGCCCTGACCCGTTGGGTCGGGGACTTGGCCAAGGCCGCATTGGACTTGAGGGTTTTATGGAAGACTTCCACTTTCCACCGTTTTTGGTAGATCGTTTGAATCGCCGCTGGGTCGCAGTCGAGGTCGCTACAAGCCAGATACAGGATAC
>NZ_JBKKBJ010000065.1:0-4532 GCF_046714055.1 Methyloglobulus sp.
ATCTGCGCCGATGACAATATTAAAATCTTTCTTAATCATAGCCTTATCATTGTTTTCAAAAATAAAAAAGTTAATGCTCAGGAGACACCGCTATGTTCAACCTTATGGATACAGGCTCTAGGCCTAAACTACCGTTCGAACTACATTAGCCAGTGCGGATAGTGGGGCGCCCTATCTGCCGGACAGGCTTTAAGCCTCAGGGATTGCACGATATCCCCACCCTCCTCCCGATGATCAGTCGAGGATCCTGGCTTGTTTGTTCGCCGGAATCAAGATATAAGGGAGTGCCGAGATGACGAGTTGTGTAGATACTTATGCCCTAGCGGAGAAGGAAATTGTTGTATTGCTTAAACCAGCCAAAACTTACATAAGGGCATCTCTATTAATTCCACCTATTAGCTGATGTTTTTGGATATCCAGGGTATAGACGAAATGAGATAATAGAGTTCCCTACCCAGAGATATTCAGCAGATGAAACAGCCCCCCGCCAACCCGGATGTGTGCCGTAGAAGAGCGTGCCGCGCAACTGACCGAAATGGGCGATCCTGGTTGGCCTGGAGGCACGGATAGGCTGGGAATCGTTTTGCCCTGATCTCAACCGGGTGCATGAACAGGACAGAAAAAGTCAGGCGGGAGCCAAACCCATCGACGTTGCACGGATGTTCAAGGTGCAGGTGCTCCAGCAACTGCACAACCTGTCGGATGATAGGATCGAATATCAGGTACGGGATCGCTTCAGTTTCATGAGCTTCCTGGGTTTGCAACTGGAAGATCGGGTGCCTGATGCTAGAATGGTCTGGTTGTTTCGTGATCGGCTTAAAGGGTTGAACCGGGTTGAAATGCTGTTTGCCCGCTTTCATCAGCAACTGGTCGGAGGGGCATGCCGCCTCGTCCGCTGGGTTTCCCGTATAATTCAAAGATAATGGGAGCGTCAAAACGTGCGGGGCAGGGTTTAAAACCCCGCCCGGTGTCAGCATAAAGGAATTCGCATTGGCCCACGATCACTTTCAATGCGCTACCAAACCAAAAGGGTTGCTTAAAATAGAACCGAGCGGTGAGTTTTTAGTTTCCAAAGCCACCGAATCGAGCAATGCCATCACTTCTTCGCAAGAAAACACATCCTTGGGATGGCTGTAAATCGTTTCTGCAAGTGCTGTGATTGCTTTCCAGTTTGAGCGGTCGGTGATAAAACTGTAAGCCGCCAAAAACAGCTCCGCCAGTTTCTGGTTGCGCTCAGTTTCGCTGTTCGGCAGCAAGCAGGCTATGTATTCGTAGATTGTTTTCAAATCTTGGCCGCCGCCGTAGAATTTTAACGCGCCCAAATAAACCAGGTTGGCGTTGAAAACTTCATCGTCGCGGAGAGCGACATATTTGGCTTCTGCCAAGGAACCTGCCAGAAGATTAATGACATCGGACTCAAAAGCGTACTGGCATTTTTGCCGATCAGCCGATGACAATTGCCGCGTCGCAGCCTGATAGGAGTGGGGCAAGTCGGATATCAACCGCCCCCCTTCCAGTTTTGCGCCGTATTTGCCAGGAATTCGCATGAACCGCCCAGGGGATCCGGCTTCCTGTTCAAAGGGTTTAATGGCGATCTGGAAATGCAACGCCGGCAAGTTTTTTTGTTTGTTGCCCAGATAAATGGCGGCAGCATGGCCTGCCTGGTGATAAGCGCTACGTTTGCCGATACGGACGAGCGGGTTCTTTTGAAGGGTTGTCGCGTTATAGTCGTATTTCATGGTGACCTCATATAAAAAAAAGCGGGTTAGCTACGCTAATGGATCGTAAAAATAACCCGCAAAGAGAGGAAGGATGCTAGCTTATGGAGGTGAAGAGCCTCTTAAGCAGGATAAAGCAATACTGCTATGCCCAGTTGTGGGTAATGCGGCAAATGACCGCAAACCCACAACTAAGGCAATAAATATAACGCAATTCCCATGCCATTAATTTTGATGAGATGATAGCTAAATTACAGGTGCGATTGGCAGCTGTTTTTCTTATTTATTGCTGATAACACATTGATAATCAATAAATAACTAATGCGCCCTTAGTTTTTTCGATAATTGCGGAAATAAAGAAAAAACGCGTGTTTTTGCCGGGCAAATCATCCAATTTATTAAAAGTGTGTGATATGACACACTTTACTGGAATTTTTAGCACCCCTGAAACGCCCGTGCTGCGCGGCTTTCAGAAAAAAGTGTGTGATATGACACAGTGGGTGTGTGATATCACACACTTTTTAAGGTTGTTTTTAGCGAGTTTAAAGGGATCGGTGGGCGGTAAGCGCATTAAGGTGCCTAAAACACCATCTAGCCGCGATAGCGGTTATGCGACATCACGGGGTATCCGAAATGTCAGGTAGCGTTTAGGCACGGCCTGACTACCTGGCTACAAGGCTTTCAGCATACGGCGCATCCTTGCGCCGTATGCTTGAATCCCTGGGTTAATTACAGGGTTACGTACCGTTCAGCTACACATCGCAGCGTTGCGTGGTGCCGCAACAGTCGGCCATGTTGCCGCCGTGTTTGGCGCAATGTTCGGCGTTACAGTTGTGGGCCGCAGCGCCTGTGTGGGCCGCACAATTGGCGGTGGTGCAGCTTTTGGCGGCTAGCGTCAAGTGCTTGTCGCAATGCGGGGTATCGCAGACGTGCGACTTGGCGGCTTTGTCAGTCGAGTAATGCTTGGCACAGGCTTCGTCTTTTGCACCGGGATGTTGGGCGCAATGTTTGGCGCAGTCGTGCGTGGCTGCGGCTTGGTGGGTGTCGCAGTGTTTGGGGTGGGTTTTTGCCATTACGCCCGTCGAAACCAGCGAAAAGGAAAAGGCTAATGTGTAAGAATCTCTAGGAGTCTGTCGGATTAATAGAGCAAATCAACTCGCCTAATCCAGTTTAAAATTTAAAAAAGTCACTTGTTACAATTTTTAATGCCCCTGATTCTGTTTTATCAACCCACCAAGGCCCTTTTTCCCTCTCTTACCCTCTTAATGCATGCATTCTTTTCAAATTCCAGCCAATACAGACTAAATTCCATTCACTTTCGACGGATTCCAGGCCTCGAAGATGGAATTGCCTGAACCCCAGGACGTGTTTAATGATGCCGAACACGGTTTCGACAGTTGATTTACGCTTGCCGTAAAGTGCTTTGCCCGCTTTAGTGGTTAAGCGATGGGTCATGGCCTCAACCGGCGGCAAGGTGGTCCCGTCTATTTCCGGTTGGTGCTGAAATCGGGCTTCAAGGGGTTGGTTATGGCTTTGCCGCTTTTGGGCAATGTACGGTTTTATCGTTGCATCACAACAGGCCTTCACATTCCCTTGGCTGAAGTAACCCGTGTCGGCTAACAGGTTTTCAACGGTTCCCAGGCATTCCGGGAGTTGCTTGAGTTTGGCTAAAGCGGGTTCGATTTCTTGTTTGTCGTTGGTGTGTTGGGTGACGTGACGGCCAACGATCAGGTGGGTGGCAATATCCACGCTGGCTTGGCCGTTATAGGCTTGTTCAAAACCATTATGGGTCGGCATGATGCGGGATTCTTCATCCGTCAAACTGACTTGATCTTTAGCTTGAGGCGCTTCGGAAGGCGCTTGGGGCGCTTTGCCGCCCATGTTCTTGCCGGTTTCACTCAGGTGTTTTTCACGTTTAGCCAGCTTTTCATCATACTCGGCTTTTTCTTGCGTGTAACGCGCCTTCGCGCGGGCCTGAATTTCGTGCTTCGCCTTGGCAATCACGGCTAAACGGTCTTGACGTCGTTTGAGTTCTTTGGGCACCTCCATGTCTTCGGGAAGCGGGGTGTTATCGGCTGCTTCAGCCAGCTTCATCAAGGTTTCGATTTCCTGTTTGAACTGGGCTTCCAGTTGATTGGCGTAATCCCAGCTCAAGGCTTTATGTTTGCTGGCATTGGCTTTTATTTTGGTGCCGTCCAGGCTCACTGTGCCCAGTTTAAGCAGCCCCATGGCTTCTGCAAGGACCAATAGCTCGACAAACAAGCCTTCAATCTCTTTTTTGAAGCGTTGGCGGAAGCGGTTGATGGTGTCGTGATCTGGGTTTTCGTTGGCGCAGATATATTTGAAGGCCATCGAACCGTAAGTGGCTTTCTCCAGCTTGCGACTGGAAAACACGCCGGTTGCTTAGCCATAGAACAACAGGGCTAACAGCACCGCCGGACGATAGGGGGATTTCCCTTTGCCCGCATAGGCTGCCGATAGGGGTCGTAAATCCAGCTGGTCAACCATCTCGACAACAAAACGAGCCATATGCTCTTCAGGCAAACAATCCTGAACACACGGTGGCAAGATGTAAGGGGTATCGCGATCAATCAGGATGAATTGGGTGGCCATTTGATGGGTTTTAGTATGCGTTTCGAAGCAAACATTTTAACATTTTTGCACTGTTAAATCCGACAGTCTCCTAGCGTTGTTTACAGTATTCAGGAGAATACTGCAAATGAACATCCATAAACGGACACGACTCACTTTACTTGACCGCCAAGAAATCTGGCGGCTTTACCAAACCCGAAGCTGGAAAGTGACCCACTTGGC
>NZ_JBKKBJ010000066.1:0-24091 GCF_046714055.1 Methyloglobulus sp.
CCTGGCAATAGGTCTTGGACGCGTTCCCATTGGTCATCCCTTAAAATAGTCCTGGGCATAAGCCCTGTTAGAAATTTAAATATAATACAATAACATCAGGCTATTTGTTAAACTTAATTGAGAACAGCCCTTAGTTATGGAGCGCTGCTAGCAGGCGTGTACTAGGCAGGCATCGTCCCTTCGAAAAGCAGGGCCAACCTGCGTTGCCGAGACATTGTTTTTCCGGCAGGTGGATAAATAACTGCGTACCTGGAAAAAGATACCGCCGCCTTCTTGAGGGCGGAAGCATCCGGCGATTTTCTGGTGGGCCTTGGTCATGCGGATGTCGTTCTCGCCCTGGTTGTTGGTGAACGGCACCCCTGTATCGGTCATGAGAAGGGAGTCGCTATTTTTGCGAAAGCTTGTTTTGGGCATGTGCGCCAAGGATGGCGTGAATGCAGCAAATGCAGGAGCGATTTGTCGTCCCAGCCCAAGCAAGCGGCAAAAATCACGCGACCGCCAATGCCTGCGGTTGCCCCAGCCGTTCCTTACGGTTACACTCAGGACAGGCTCTGCTTCCCTCGTTTGATACCCAACAAGGGTATCAAACATTGGTTACGCAATGACTCGACGCGATGTCGGAATGCTTTGCATTTTAACTACGCAAAAAACGCTTCGAGAAAACGCCCAGCCCTATCGCTTCTGGGGACTTCTCGACTCCTGTCTCGCAGCAGTTGTGGACTTCGAGAAGCGCCGCCAGACGGCGCGGGATGTGGAATCGCAAGCGCGGGGCTATACGCGGTGGAGGCAAGGGCTTCCTGAGAGATGTGCCGCGAAGACAGGTATTTGGGTACGACTTCGGATGGGTGCGTGAATCTGCATTTTTTGGCGAAAAAACTTGTCAAGCTTTATTTCTGGATTTTCGCTGAATAGTTACTAATATTTAAAATAGCCATCAATCCATTGGATTAGCCTTTCAGAATATTTACCAGCATCCAGCCAATTATCGGGACTATTTTGCGCCAACGCCCAGTGCATGATGTCCAGGCTTTCTTCGATTACCTTGCCATCTGACAGTTGCAATACCGGAACTGTGCCTTTGGGAGATATGGCTAACATCCCTTCAGGTTTATATTTAAACTGCACTTCCCTTATTTCGACGGGGATTCCTGCATAAGTTATCGCTAATCTCGCCCTGATCGCATAAGGGCAACGGCGGAAGCTGTATAGGATTGGTAAATGGTTAGACTTTCTCTTGGATGTTACCGGAAGCCGCTCTGCCCCCTCTCCTGCTGGACGACTGCATGGATGCAGGAGGTCGGGCAACGCCGGGAGCAGTTGCCGAGAGGGTTGTTGGGGTGAGGAGATCAAAATCAGCTATTTAACCCCCTCATCCCGGCCTTCTCCCTCAAGGGAGAAGTAGCAGGTACTTGGGTGATACCTATGACCACTGGGAGAGGACTAGAGTGAAGGTGGGTAATGTGATTTTAAACCCTCATTCCGTTTGCTCAACCAAAATACAGGCATCGCTAACTGTTTTTAATGTCGCCAGGGTGGTTTTGTTTTCCAGGGACTTATCCTTACTTATCACACAAGCAGCCTTAAGGTAGTTGGGTGTATAGCCAAATACCCGCTGCCTGTCTGAGCCAACGAGTTCGGAATAGCCTTCCCACAAGACCGGAAACTGCTTACCGAGATTGTCGTGATAAAACCTTAACCTCATCTCATCACCAAGCTGATGCAGTTGCTGGCTGCGTTGCTTTTTTATCGGATCTTGAACCGGATTAGGCAAGCTAGCGGCCTTGGTTCCCTCTCTGGGCGAGTAGGTAAATATATGTAGCTGACCGAAACCAACTTGCCTGATAAATTCCAGGCTATCCTGCCATTCCTGTTCCGTTTCGCCCGGAAAGCCGACGATAATATCGGTCGTAATATTGAACAGCGGGTTGATTTGCCTTAATCGAGAAACAATATTGGCAAACTCCTGGGTTTTACAGCGTCGCGCCATTCTTCGCAGCACGGTATCCGAGCCGCTCTGCAACGGCAAATGCAGGTGCGGCATTAACCTGGGATTATCGAATAACGGAAAGAAGTCGTCGGGCAGTTCCCAAGGTTCAAGGGAACCCAGCCTGATACGTGGAACATCGGTTTCCGCAAGTATCGCTTTGATTAAGTCGGTGAGATTACTGTCTAAATCGCTCCCATAACCACCCAGATGCACTCCAGTCAGGATAATTTCTTTGATATTTTGCTGGTGCAGGGCATTGATTTCATCAATAACTTCCTGTAAAGGTCGGCTCCTTTCTTCCCCACGCGCCACGGTGACAATGCAAAACGTACAGCGATACCGGCAACCATCCTGCACTTTAACGAAGGCGCGTTGCCGCCCACGGATAAACAGCGAGATGGCTCCCGGCTCAGTGGACATAGCGGGCATGGTGTCCAGGTTCAATTCAGCCAAAGTTTTTTCGACCAGCTTATCTTTATCTTTATTGCTTACCACCAGGTCAACGCCCATCAACTGTTCGGCCTCTTGTTGATTTAAGGTGGCATAGCAGCCGCTCACGACCAGTTTGGCGGCAGGATTTTCCCTGTGTACGCGACGAATCAATTGACGGGACTTTCTGGCCGCATCCTGGGTCACTGCACACGAGTTAATGACAATCAAGTTGGCCGCTTCGGCTTGCCGTGTGATTTGGTGGCCGGAATTTTGAAATGCCTGCGCCCAGGTTTCCAGCTCAGCCTCGTTAAGACGGCAGCCCAGTGTTTTAAGGTGAACTTTCATGAATCATCCAAAGAACCAGTAGGCGACAACAATAGCCGCGATAATACCGCCAAAGTCAGCTATTAGTCCACATGCGGCGGCGTGGCGAATATTCTTGATGCCTACCGAACCGAAATATATTGCCAACACGTAAAATGTAGTTTCCGTACTGCCCTGCACAATCGACGACAGCCTTCCGGCAAAGGAATCCGCGCCGTGGGTTTTCATGGTGTCAATCATCATGGCTCTGGCACCGCTACCGCTAAAAGGTTTCATGAGCGCCGTGGGCAAAGCATCAACAAATCTATCATCCATCTTAAAAAAATGCACCATAGAACGCGCACCATCCGCCAGTAAATCCAGCGCACCACTGGCCCTGAATACGCCAATCGCAACCAGCATGGCAACCAAATAAGGAATAATCGTAATGGCGGTCTGGAAACCTTCTCTCGCGCCTTCAATAAAGGCATCGTAGGCATTCACTTTTTTGTAAATTGCGCCACAGATAAAGATAATAACCAAGGAAAACAAAATGACATTACTCATCAACGCCGATTGGGCAAGCATTTCTTGCTGCGGCAAATGGGTAAAATAGCCAAGCAAGCCACCCACGATTATTGTAAATCCGACTAGATAAGCCATGACGACCTTATCCAGCAGATTGATTTTTTGCACCGCCGCCACAGCCAGCAAGCCCGTCAATGTGGACATGTAGGTGGCGATCAATATCGGGATGAATACGTCCGTGGGATTCGCTGCACCCAACTGGGCGCGGTAGGTCAAAATCGTCACCGGAAATAAAGTCACGCCCGCAGTGTTAATCACCAGAAACAGGATTTGTGCATTGCTGGCGGTTTCCGGGTGCGGATTTAGGGTCTGTAATTCTTTCATAGCCTTAATGCCCAAAGGCGTTGCAGCATTATCCAAACCGAGCGCATTGGCAGAAATATTCATGACGATAGCGCCCAATGCCGGATGATCTTTAGGAACATCGGGCATCAATCGGCTAAACAAAGGTATGAGGCATTGGGTTAAAAGCTGGATAAAACCGCTACGTTCACCAATTCGCATAATGCCTAACCACAAGGCCAAAACGCCCGTTAAACCCAAGGAAATTTCAAACGCCGATTTGGACAAGCTGAACATGGCCTCCATGAGCAACGTGAAAACCTGTTGGTCACCAAACACAGCTAGCTTGACTAAGGCGGTGCAAAAAGCGGCAAGAAAAAAGAAAATCCAGATGATGTTAAGCACGATAAGCAAATGACAGGAAAAAATATCGGCCTATTTTAGTGCCTAACACCCGTAATCCTAAAAAAATCAGTTAAATTTGATTTTTACGCGCAACCGTAGGGGCAATCCCTTGTGCTTCCCCTAACCACAAGGTATTGCCCGTATAACCACGGGGGATCGCCTGGGCAGGCACAAGGCCTGCCCCTACGGTAGCCCGGAAACCTATAAAGCTGCTAATGCGCTATCGTAATCTGGTTCGTTGGCGAGTTCATCGACCAGTTGCGTGTACAACACCGTATTGTCTTCGCCAATAATGACAATAGCGCGGGCGGTTAACCCGGCGAGAAAGGTATCGGTTAACTTGACACCGTAATCGTCAGCAAAGCTGGAGCGGAATGTGGATAAGGGAATAACGTCGGTTAATCCCTCCGTTTCACAAAAACGGCATTGGGCAAAAGGCAAGTCGGCGGAAACTACCAGCACGACGGTGTTGTCAAGCTTGCTGGCTTTTTCGTTGAATTTGCGGGTGGACATCGCGCAAGTCGGCGTATCGAGGCTAGGAACGATGTTCAACACTTTTTTCTTGCCGGTATAGGTTGCCAGTGTCACGTCTGCCAATTTGCCACTGACCAGGGTGAAATCTGGCGCTTTGCTGCCTACTGCGGGTAGTTCACCTGATGTATGGAGCGGGTTGCCTTGAAATTTTATGGTTGCCATAATTTATTCCTTTTATTTTGAATAACAGATTGCCGATTAACTTATTTTGGGCATTTGTAAAACTGTGTGGAAAATGCCCGATAAATCTCAGTAAATTTATTGTGAAAATCGTAAAATGATGTGGAACTATGAAAAAATTTTTAGTGCTGAGTAGCTGGTTTTCAATAGTGACTGAGAATAACAATAAGAGTATCCTTAGCTTGAATACTGTAACTCATAATCGACAAAAATTTAGAAAAAGTCGATAAACAATCAACTTTACGGCATATTCAACCTGTTACTTGCGTGTTTTTAATGATATTCCCTAAAACCTTCTACCAGCTTTAAAAACGAATCAGGTTTATATTCCTCAAAACCCTCCTGATCCACATACACAAAACCGTAATTTACATCGGATTGCACCTCGTTTATGTCTTCGCACCATTGGCGTAGCCGTTCCATTTTCTTTGGAACGTCAAGGTCTTCTTGCCCTTTGGTTTCAACTATATAAATTTCCGTCGGTGACAACTTGACGAGAAAATCGGGATAATAGTTGGAAATATCGCCATCCGCGTTCACATAATCCAATTTGAAATGTACGGCCATGTAGTTTTTCGCATAGGAAATCACATCGTCGCAATCTTCCAAAAAACGTGCGAATTGTAATTCTAGGTGACTGTCCCCAATGATCTTATTGAAAATGCTTTTTTTAGGGATCAGATAACCTTGGTCTTTCGTCATGAATGGCCGGGTTTGTCTAAGCTTGATGCTATCCCGAATCACGGCATCGCCTTTATCCCTAACCGTGAGCGTATTAATAGCTTTCTTGAATGATTCAATCAGGGTTCGCGTAGCCGCGAGTTCCGATAGATTTCTTAAGGTATTAGCGTCTTCCAAATCCACTGCCTTATCAAATAACTGGTATTGCACGAAAGTTTTGGTTTTGCCGTAAAGCACATCGTAACCGCTAATCAGGCGCAGGTCTTTCATGATTGCTTGGGTAAAGTAGCCAATTACGCTGCGGTAATCGGCAATGCCCGCCGTGTCGAGAATGGTAGTGTGTGTAATCTCGCCCGTGGTGATGTCCTTAAAGACGATTTCGCGCTGTTCCTCTTCGCTGAATGTCTTGTACAGCACTTTCTTATTGCTCAATGTCGCAACATTCAAATCGGAAATATTTTTGTATTCCCTGTAAATACGCGGGGTCATTACCGGAATTTCAATATCCAGCTCATCGAGGTTTTTGTGTTCGTTTTCCTGGTCAATCTCGATGACTAACGGCGTGATCGGCTTGGTTCCGCCACCCATCGGTTTACGTTCTAACACAACACCTTCTGCCTGGATGGATTCCACAAAATCCATAAAGGCGTTAGTGCCCACCACACTCACATATTCTTCCACACCACCCGGATACATCTTACGCAAACCGCGCCCTAGTGTTTGTTCGGGAAGAATATTACTTTTTGCGGCATACGCCCGAAGGCCGACAATGGTGGTGACATTACGGACATCCCAACCTTCTTTCAGCATCAGCACCGATACAATGGCTTTATAGGGGCTGTCTTGGTTGTCAATTTCATTCGCCAGTTTGCGTAGCTTTTCCAGTTCTTCTTTGGCTTTGCCAGAGGCGGCTTCGGAAATTTCGCCATTGTCCTTGGTATGAATAACCAGCACCGCACCCTTCAAATCAGGATAATTACCTTCCAAATACTCCGCCACGTCATCACAATTCTTGGTGTCATCTGTCATGACGAACAATATGGCTTTCTTACCCATTTTTTCATGTTCGGCAAAGACCTTACGCCACTCGACCACGCCTAGATTAAGATAATCGGCGTACTTCTCTGTGTATTTAGAACTTTGGCGTTCCGCCAACTTGGCTCGGCTGGCTGCGTCAGGCAGCACCGGATGTTTCACCACATTCTGCCAGATCGCCTCGACCAGCGGATAATCGGACACGGTCTGCACAAAAATAGCGCCGTTGTTATGTTTGGGTGTCGCAGTAACATCTATTTGCAGCGAAAGCTTGTCGCCTTTTTGCAGCAGTCGATGATGTATATCCTGAATAGACTTGAACCAAGCTAAACGGCTGTCATGGATATGGTGCGCTTCATCATTGAGCACAACCAATTCGTCAATATCCCGGACGATCATGCCCAAATCGACCTTGGAGTCGGTGGTTGCGCCGGTAGGCCGCGTCCCGAGAAAATAATCCATCGTATTATCATCGTCTGGCGAAGGAATAGTTTCATTGCCACCATAGACACGATGGATATTGGTCAGGAAGATATTGCCGACCGGATTGGTAATACGTACCTCATCTTGAAGGTGCAAGGTCAACTGGAAGTCATCTCGCCAGTTTTGCCCGTCAAAACCGTTATCAGGCAATATCGGGTCTTCAAAAAAGATACGCAAACCAGCAAAATCCTTATAGATACGATCCAGTACAATGATATTCGGCGCAATCACCAGAAAGTTGCGGGACAACTCAGAATCTGGTTCATAACACTTATGAAAATAACTCCATGCCAAAACCAGGCTCATCACTTTCGTTTTACCCGCACCGGTCGCCATTTTGACCACAAAGCGTCGCCAGGTTTCATCGAACATGTTTCCTGAAACCAAACCGGAACTATCAAACCGCATCAGGTCAACTTTATCCTTCACGGCTACCACGTCATACAAGTAAATGATGGTTTCCAGGGCTTCCCGTTGCGCGAAGTAATACTGGAAATCGGACATTGTGCCATCTGATTTCGGCAGTAGATGGGGTGTTTTAAACCACCAGTTCAAAAGGCTGCGGCTGGTCTCCTTGGCATTCGCATAGCCGCTATCCCGCCACGCCTTTACTTTTTTTCGTAATTCCGAAACTAAGGGAGGCAACAATTTTTCCATGCTGGTTTCCCGCAACGTTTCATCTGCCGGAAACCAGCGGATAGACGGGTCAAGAATTGCGTGTGGCGAATCGGGGAAGTCTTTGTGCAATGCCATTATTTTTCCCCAACCCTGACTTCAACAATCGTCATCGTATCGTTGCCGAAAATATCCACGACTTTAACCGCGAGCTTGCGCCGCCCCGGCATAACTTCCTGGAACACGCTCATCAACTCCAGCTTGCGGTCTTTCTTGGTGCGGAAGGATTGCCACTCGTTTTCAAAAATATAATCGCCCGTCCAGACTTCTTCCCACTCTTCCAATTCAGTTTGTGGTGGCTCAAAGCCTTCCAATTTAGATTGTCCACTGGGTATTTTTTTAACACGGATGATTTCCCGCTTATCCTCAAAATCGAAATCCACCGACCAGTAATCAATCCAGTCCGTCCAGTGCCGGGTCAGTTGTTCACGGCTCACGATGCCGTCCTTATCCTTGCTGACTTTTACAATCTGGCCTTTATCCACCACGATCTTGCTTTGTTTGTCTTTCAGGCTGGCTTCGGCATTGGCGATGGAATCCTGGGTATAGAACACCGAAAAATCCGTCAATTCGACGGCCACGGTGTTGCTTTTGATATGGGGTTTCACTTCGATGAAGGAAACGTCATGGAAAACAACCTGGTTTTTTCGACTGCCCGCTTGTCGAACACGTCGGCAGGGATGTATTTCGGGGCAATATCAATGCCTTTTGCCTTGGCCTCGTCCAGCACATTGGGGAATAGCCCCATCTCGAACTCAAAGCCGAGTATGTCCACGCGGGTAATATGCTTTTTTCGGCATTCCAAAATGATTTCTTCCACAAACAACCGTGTGACCGGGAGATTGACTGGCCCGACCGCCACCAGCCGCCCCGCCTTTTTGCCGTGGAAAGTCTGGAAGCCGTCGGTTTTTTCGGCGCGATAAGCATGTAAGATCAGGTCAAGGAACGCCGCTTCCTTGGCTTCCAACTGCCTTTGTTTTTCCGTCTCGCGCAGATTGGGATTCACGCCGATATAAAGCTGGCGTTCGTATTTCCCAAGGTTAAGGATTTCAAAGGCACGGTAATTAAGGCCCTCAGCCTTCAACTGCCGCTGAACACCGATAAGACGCTTACGGGTGGTGTGGATGGCGAATTTCCCTAAATCGCTGGTGATCCATTTGCGGCCTAGTTTTTCCGCAACCGCTGCCGTAGTGCCAGAACCACAGAAGAAGTCGGCGATCAGGTCGCCCTCATTAGAAGAAGCTTTAATGATGCGTTCGAGCAGGGCTTCGGGTTTTTGGGTCGCATAAGCAGTATCTTCGTTAGCTTGCGAGTTTACGGGTGAAATATCCGTCCAAATATTGTCAATGATGATGCCCTTGCCTTCACTTAAATAGTTTTTCATCCTTGGTTTTGCGCTGGGATTGGCGGAGTATTTGATTCGCCCTTCATCTTCTAGCTTTTTCAAGCGTTCTTGTGAATACGTCCCAATGTTGTCCCAAAAATACTTTCCTCGGTCATCTTCGTAAATGAAACGCTTTTTGTACTCATCGGAATAGTCCACATATTGCGAGGTAATGGCGTACTCACCTTTCGTATAAACCAGCATGATGTCATCGACTGCAAGCCACTTGTTTGACGCTGCTTTACGGCCACTTGAAATTCTTTTCCAAACGACATTGCACATAAACTTTTCTTTTCCGAATACTTCGTCTAGCATCGTTTTTACATAATGGATTGTCCTCCAATCCAAGTGGATATAAATGATGCTATTTACAGCCAGCAAATCCCGCATCAACACCAACCGCTCATAAATCATGGCGATAAAAGAGTCCGCACCCTTACCCCAGGTATCACGATAGGCAAGTTCTTCTAATATGCTCGGTTTCTTGGTGAAGGTATCGTCGCCGATTTCAATATCCATGCTGAAATCAGCGCCGACATCGAAGGGCGGATCGATATAAATCAACTTGATACCGCCCTGCTGTTCGATTTCTTCCCGCAATGGGCCGTTTTTTAGGCTGGAGAGGATGAGCTTGTTGTCGCCCCAGATCAGCTTGTTCGTCCAGCCTTTTAACTGGCGGCCACGGGCATCCATATCAAACAAGTCGGCTTGCAACCTTGCGTCTTTCTCGGTACGGGGTTCGTCCACTTGCTCAATGACCTGAAACGGCAGCACGACATTACAGACTTCATTGGTCTTGCCATTCCAGACCAGTTCAACCTCGCGCTTGTCGTCGAACAGCAAAAAACGGTATTTATCCGGCAGCGGTTTACCCGCTTCAATAAAGCGGATGATTTCCTGTTTTTCCTGCTCTGTCAGTTGTGCCATCAAATCCCCTTGTTTCAGGCGCTTATCGTTTTTATGTAGCGTAGCAGATTACAGTAATATCAGATAACTTAAGTTAACGCCAATTATGCTGGGCTGGGGTAAAGATGCTATTTACCTCCGTGTTGGTTTAAGTTTAACCTTATTTCAAAGAAAAATAGGGTAGATTAGCCGCGCACACTAATAAAAAAGGGCGGTTTCCCCCCCTTTTTTGTGGTTGATAAAAACCATATTTTTTAGCAGGTTCTGCTTTTTCCGGCGCAGCAGGTTTTGCAGCTTCTTTTGCAGGCTCTGCCGTAGCAGCTTTTGAAAACATCTGTAAGCTTCGGTTATTTCTAATGGGAATCTCTAAAAATTCAAAAAACTCCTCCTTCTCCCTTCGGGAGAAGGTTGGGATGAGGAGATTAAAATCAATCATTTACAACCCTCACCCTAGCCCTCTCCCAGAGGGCATAGGTATCTACACAAGTTAAACCGCCGTCATTCCGGCAGGGATTGCCGGAATCCAGGACACAGGGATGTGAAAAACAGTTCAAAAAGGGTTCCATGTGGCTAAAAAAACAGTTGGCAATACTTGGCATTGCCATCCATGGCATCTGGATCTCGGCAATCCCTGCCGAGATGACGAGTTGTGTAGATACCTATGCCCAGAGGGAGAGGGAATTTCTAGAGATTCCCCTTATTTTTTGGTTTTCATGTGCTTGACCAAGCGTTTACGTTTTTCTACTTGCCGGTCACTTAGCTTGTTTTTTTGTCCCTGGAATGGGTTGACTGGTGATTTAAATTCCAACCGTATCGGCGTACCGGATAAGTGCAATTTAGTCCTGAAATAATTGGTCAGGTAGCGTTTGTAGGAAATTGGCAGTGCGTCGGTTTGTACACCGTGGATGATAACCACGGGCGGATTCCGACCACCCTGATGGGCATACTTTAATTTGATACGGCGATTACCTACCAAAGGAGGCTGGTGCGCGTCGGTGGCTTCCTTGAGGATCCGGGTCAACATCGGCGTAGCCATATTCACCATCGCCGAATCGTACAAGGTATGGACAACATCGAACAATTTGCCTACACCGCTGCCGTGTAATGCCGAGATGGGGTGCTTTTCGGCAAATTCGAGGAAGGACAATTTCACGTCGAGTTGGCGGTGTATCGTCGCTTTTTGTTCGCTGCTTAAGCCGTCCCATTTATTCAAGCCGATAATGAGCGCCCGTCCTGCTTCCAAGACCAAGCCCAGTAAATGCGCGTCTTGGTCGGTAATGGCTTCGCTGGCATCAATCAGATAGATAACTACGTGCGATTTTTCAATGGCCTGCAAGGATTTGATGATGCTGAATTTTTCGATAGTTTCTGAAACCCTGGCACGGCGGCGCATACCCGCCGTATCGACCAGGGTAAAATGCTTGCCATTCCGCTCAAAAGGGATATAAATACTGTCGCGGGTCGTGCCCGGTTCGTCAAAAACAATAACCCGTTCTTCACCCAAAAGCCGATTGACTAAGGTTGATTTGCCTACATTTGGCCTACCAACTACCGCGATTCCTATACCGCCTTGATTAGCATCGACCGCTTCTTCATCAAGCGGCAATAACTGATAAGCCCTTTCCAACAGTTCGGGGATACCGCGCCCATGAGCGGCTGAACAGGCAATGGGTTCGCCCAAGGCTAATGAATAAAAATCAGACATCGCTACACTGGCATCGAGACCATCAACCTTATTGGTCACCAAAACCACAGGCTTGGCGAGTTTCCGTAAGGTTTCGGCAATCACCTTATCGGAAGCGCTCAAGCCTTCGCGGGCATCGACCATAAAGAACACGATATCGGCTTCTTCCAGCGCGATTTGCACCTGCTTCCGTGCGAGGCTTTCGATGCCTTCTGCATCGTCTGCTATGCCGCCGGTATCGACGACCAGACAAGCCCTGTTGCCGTGCTTTAAACGACCGTACTGCCTATCCCGCGTCAAGCCAGGAAAATCGGCGACTAACGCTTCGCGGCTGCGGGTCAAGTAATTGAATAAGGTGGATTTGCCCACATTGGGGCGGCCTACTAAGGCGATAACGGGTAACATGGCTAGCGGGCATTTAAGGCGGCCAAGGTACCATCTTTGGCATAAACATAAACGGTGTCGCCGACCACAACTGGCTTGGCATCAATCGCCTCACCTGCGACTTGCACACGGCCCATCTGCCGACCATCCGTACTGCTCAACCAATGGACATAGCCTTCAATATCGCCGACGACGACATAGCCTTGATAAACGGCAGGTGCGGTCAGTTTCCGTCCGTGCAAATCTTTTTGCTCCCACAAAGACGAGCCGGTGCGCTTATCTAATTGCAGAACATGCCCTTCAGAATTCGAAATGTAAAGGTATTGCTCATCCTGGCTTAACCCGGTATGTGAGGAAACGGCTTCATTCCGCCATAACACGTCGCCATCCAAGATTGAAACGGCAGCGGAACCGCCGTTATAACTGGCCGTATAGATAACGCCACGGGACTCTATGGGGTCAACATCGATATCCACCAAACGTTCGACTTCTGAGCGACCCTTGGGGATGGTGACGCTGGATTCCCAGACATACTTGCCGTCTTCCAAACGCAAGGCCATCAACTTGCCGTTGTCATAGCCTTCTATGAGAGTGTCTTCGATGTTTAAAGGTGCGCCAGTGCCGCGCACCGTTAAAGCTGGCACGTTATGTTCGTAGCTCCAACTTTTTTGCCCTGTCTTTTCATTCAACGCAATGACCGAACCATCTGTTGTGCGTATGATAACGATACCATCGGCAACCACAGGAACGGACATGACTTCGCTTGATACTGATGTTTTCCAGAGCAAAGCACCATTTTCAATGTTTAATGCGATAACCTCGCCATCGTTGGTGCCCAAAATAACAGCCCCAACCCCTAAACCCGGGCCACCGGAAAAATGGACTTCTTCCCCGTTTTCATCTTCAATTTCAACTTCCCAAGCTAAATTACCCGTACTCAAATCCCTGGCTTGTGCCAGCCCGTCCCTGTCCGCAGCATAAATCCTGCCATTCCCGATGGCCGGAACCAGTTTCAAGGTTTGTCCGTCCGTACCTACACCGACACTTTCCTTCCAAAGCAATTCAGCCTGAATTTCCGGCGTATATTCAACCAGCGCACTGGGCGGATCAGCATTGTCAGCCCCGCCGGTAAAATAATCCTTGATACCGGAAATAGATTCGCTGACCGTATCAAAGGTGGCGCAGCCTGACAGCATCAGGGCGACGAGTAAGGGCAGAATAGTTAAGGGATGAGTAAAGCGCATTATTTTTTAGTTTCGATTTTTTCTGGCGCTGTCAGGTCATCGATTTTAAGTTGCAACAACGGAGACTGGTAACCATTTTTTAGCGCTTTTTGGTAAGCCGTGCGGGCCTCATCCAAGCGATCCAAGGCCACATACAAATCGCCCACCAACTCATCGTAATTGTCCGAAAATTTTGCCGCTTCTGATTGATCGACATCATTGATAACTTGTAGCCCTTGCTCATACTCACCGCTAGCCAGCATCAATTTGACCAACCTGATCTTGGCGATGTGGCTTAATTCCTTGTCCGAACCGTCAGCGATTTTTTTAAGGATTTCCTTTGCCGCTGCAATATCGCCCGCCTGGGCCTTGAATTTCGCCTGAAACAAGCCGCCATAAGCAGCATAACTAGTGCCTGTAAATTGCTCTTGCAAACGTTTGGCCAGTTTATCTGCCGAGTCTTTTTGGTCGGTTTCAGCTGCTTTGAGTAATTGGTCGTAGATGGCCGAAGCCTGATTTGCCTGGTCTTTCTTGTGTTCTTGCCAGTAGTTCCATCCGACAATAATGGCAATACCAATGGCTATACCCACAACTGTTGATGTGCCGTTTTCCTTCCACCATCGTTTTAACCCTTCAAGTTGCTCTTCTTCTGTATCGTAAATTGCCACTGCTGTTCTCTGTTTTATTTAATGACTAGGATTCTATCATTCATATTTTGCACGGTTCCATCTCCTACAAACGACAAAGATTAACTTATTTCCCTGTTAAAATACTTAAAACTTATTGGAGTTAAAGCGTTCGAGACTATGAAAGTAGTGTGCATTAGCATAAATCGGAGGAATAACCACAAAGAACACGAAGTCTTCAATAGCTTGAATAAATAAAATTATTTTCTTCGTGTCCTTCGTGTTCTCTGAGGTTAATACACATAGCCTGATTTGATATTGCATTCACAGCCTCGTTCCTATGCCGTTTCCTGCTGTCTATAGTTGCTGTTGCAGAAAACTGATCGCCTGGTTTTGCGGCATCGTCTGTTGGTCAAGGCCGTTCCTTAAGCATTTGATACCGACTTCCCCACGGTCAACTTCGTCATCGCCAAGAATTATGGCAAATTCTGCGCCGGTCTTGTCCGCCTTTTTGAACTGGCTTTTAAAACTGCCACCATCGACAGACAGTTGCAGCTTGAGGGCAGGAACCTCATTCCTGATTGTTTCTGCAAAACGCAAACCTTCCCGTTCTGCCCTTTCGCCCACCCGAATCATATAAGCATCAACCGTTTTTGCGACAGGAATATCTTCGCGGGTTTCCAGCAAGGCTAGCAACCGTTCCATACCCATTGCAAAACCGACGGCATGGTTAGGTTTTCCGCCTAATTGTTCTATGAGTCCGTCATAACGTCCGCCAGCACAGACAGTGCCTTGCGAACCCAGTTCATCCGTTATCCACTCAAAAACCGTTTTACTGTAGTAATCCATGCCGCGGACTAACCTGGGATTGATTTCGTACACAACACTCAAATCTTCTAAGGTTGTGGTGATGGCCTTGAAATGCGCCAAACTGTCGATGCCTAGATAAGCCATAAACTCCGGCGCATGGGCAACAACATCTTTCATTTCGGGATTTTTGCTGTCCAAAATCCGCAATGGGTTGGTATTCAACCTGCGGTGGCTGTCTTCATCCAAACTGTTCTTATGTTGCTGAAAATAAGCCACCAACACTTCCCGATAAGCCAGACGCTCGGCAATAGTCCCCAAGGAATTCAGCTGTAACCTGACCTTATCGCGGATACCGAACTTTTTCCATAATCTATCCATCAGCAGAATCAATTCCGCATCAATATCGGGATCGGACATACCGTAAGTTTCGACACCGAGTTGAATAAATTGCCGATAGCGTCCTTTCTGTGGTCTTTCGTGCCGGAACATAGTGCCGTAATACCACAATCTGTGGGTTTGGTGATTCAGTAAGCCATGCTCCAGACAGGCCCGCAAACAACCGGCAGTTCCCTCCGGCCTGAGCGTCAACGAATCTCCGTTGCGGTCTTCAAAGGTATACATTTCCTTTTCAACAATATCGGTAACTTCGCCGATAGAGCGTTTAAACAATTCCGTTTTTTCTACGATGGGTAAGCGGATTTCACTATAGCCATAACTGGAAAGCACATCCCTTATAATACGTTCAGCATATTGCCAAAGCGGAGTTTGATCCGGGAGCACATCGTGCATCCCTCGAATTGCTTGGATATTAGTCGCCATCTACCGAATCGAATGCTTAGCGCTTGATTAACGAAGGCCTGCCACTTGTTTGGCTTCATTTGAATTCGGAAATTTTTCCAGCAACAAGTTCCGGTATTCATTGGCAAGCGACAGGTTTCCTAGGGCCTGCTCCGTTTGAATGCCAACCCACAAGGTTTGGGGCGTATGGTTTGCCTCGCCCAGGTACCTCTGCAAGTAATCTCCTGCAGCCTTGTAATCGCCCATTTGGTAACTGATTTTTTGCATTTCGAGCAATGCAGCCGGATATTGGCCATTAAGGCCTATCGCTTGTTTAAGAAGTGTGACCGCTTGCGGTCGTTGCCCCATGCCTAGATGACAACGCGCAGAATTGGTCAATGCCATCCACGGCCGGTCATTCAACATATTGGATGTTGACTGTGTCAGCAAAGCCAACCCTCTATCGAACTGCCTACGGTCGCACAAAAACTTGCCATAATTGTTTTGTATGCCTATATCATCGGGCGACAACTCCAGGGCAGCTTCATAATGTTGTCTGGCCTCGTCAAAATGATTGATTTTTTCATCCAAGAAGGCCAACGCACTATGCGCCTGTGCATTATTGGGATCTTTTTCCAATGCTTTTAGTAAATTTTCCTTAGCCAATTCCAATTTACCAATATCCATGTACCGGATACCTAATTGCAAATAAATATCCGTAGGCTTTTCGGCCGGGGCTTTTGAAAACCAGGAACAAGCGGCCAATAACGTTATTGACAGCAGTCCGGCGATAATTCGTGTCATCCTATAGTTCGATTTAAACGGCATATTCGGCACTCACAGTTTTTAGTTTAAGATGCCTTCGGCTTTTATCTGCAACTTGGCCAACCAACTGCCCACATGCAGCATCAATATCTTCGCCACGGGGTTTTCTCACTGTTGTCACAATTCCGGCTTCGTTTAACAGCGTTTTAAAACGGTTAATCGTGTTGTTGCTAGAGCAGGTGTAAATGGTATTTGGAAACGGATTGAACGGTATCAGGTTCAGCTTGGACGGCACCGATTTGAGCAGCTTAATCAAGCCGCGTGCATCCTCGATTGAATCATTGATGCCATTCAGCATAACATACTCGAACGTAATGGTGCGCCTGGGCGCAATTTTGGCATTAACCCGGCAGGCGGCCATTAACTCTTTCAAGGGATATTTTTTGTTGATGGGAACCAACTCATCCCTCAATCCATCGGTCACCGCATGCAAGGATACCGCCAGACTGACATCGCAGGCTTGCGTTAACCGATACATGGCCGGCACCACGCCGGAGGTGCTGATGGTTACCCGCCGCTTGGAGAGGCCGTAAGCGAAGTCATCCATCATTAAATTCATGGCGGCAACAACATTATCAAAATTTAACAGTGGCTCACCCATACCCATCATGACCACATTGGTGATCTTTTTTTCATCGCCCAAGCGCTGTTGGGCCACCATGACCTGACCGATGATTTCAGCGGTGGTCAAATTGCGGTTAAATCCTTGTTGCCCGGTCGAACAAAAAGTACATGCAAGAGCACAACCCACTTGCGATGACACACACAAGGTGCCTCGGCTTTCTTCGGGTATGAACACCGTTTCTATTTGATTGCCACAGCCAGTCTGAACCACCCATTTGCGCGTACCATCCCTAGCGAGCTTTTCCAAAACGATTTCAGGTGTTGTTATATGGCAATTCCCTTGAAGATAAGAACGCAGCGGTTTGCTGAAATTGCTCATCAAATTGAAGTCAACTACGCCTTCCTGATAAATCCATTTGAGCAATTGTGTGGCACGGAAAGGCTTTTCGCCTAATCCGACAAAAAAGGTCGCCAAACCTTCCCTGTCGAAATCCAGCAAATTGAAAGTTTTTTGTTTAACGGGTACGGGCGCAGAGTTCATTGGCTGAGAAAAAATAAGCAATTTCCCGTTTGGCAGTTTCAAGCGCATCAGAGCCATGCACCGCATTTTCGTCGATACTATTGGCAAAATCGGCGCGTATCGTTCCAGGTGCCGCTTCTTTAGGGTTGGTTGCACCCATGATTTCACGGTGCTTGTAAACAGCATTCTCGCCTTCCAGAACCTGCATGATGACTGGGCCTGAAATCATGAACGCGACCAAATCCTTAAAAAATCCGCGTTCTTTGTGTTCTGCGTAAAAACCTTCGGCCTGTGTTTGGGTCAGGTGCAACATTTTTGCTGCGACAATTTTTAAGCCGCTTTTTTCAATGCGGCAATAAATTTCACCAATGACATTTTTTGCAACCGCATCAGGCTTGATGATCGAAAAAGTGCGTTCTATCGCCATGTGGTTTTGAAACTCCAAGTAAATTAAAAATAGCTTTTTATTATAACCGATCAAACTTACCGAATAGCCCTGAATTAAGGCATCCTATCCAATTCCGCGCCTTCTTTGGCGGGTATAATCAAATCTTCAGGACTGATGCCCAATATCAAAACCATGGGGCTGGCAATAAAAATGGATGAATAGGTGCCGAAAACTACCCCGAATAACAGGGCAATCGAAAAATTATGGATGACTTCACCGCCCAGGAAAAACAGGGAAACCAGCACCAGGAACACGGTAAGCGAAATCATGATGGTACGGCTTAAGGTGACATTAATAGCGTTATTCATGATTTCTTCGGTCGAAGCTTTTCTTAAATTTCTAAAGTTTTCCCGGATCCGGTCATAAATGACGATGGTATCGTTAAGGGAATAACCAATCAGGGCGAGAACGGCCGCCAGTACCGTCAGATCGAACTCCAGGGCGAAAACAGAAAATACGCCCAACGTCACGATAACATCATGGAAGGTTGCGATGATCGCACCTACTGAAAACTTCCATTCAAAACGCCAGGCCACATAAACCAATATGGCCATCGTTGAATACAACAAGGCCAAAAAACCATCCTCTGCAAGGTCGTCACCGACTTGCGGCCCCACAAACTCGACACGGCGCAAACTTGCCGACGTAGCCGTATTTTTGTTGATGGCTTCCAGCACTTTTGTGCTCAAATCCGCACTACTCACGCCTTCTTGAAGTTTCAAGCGAATAAGGACGTCTTTGGTAGTGCCGAAATTCTGCACAGTCGCATTGGCAAAACCTGACTCACTTAAGCTCTTACGTAGTGCGGTCAGATCGGCAGCTTCTTGATAGCCGACTTCAATCAGTGTGCCGCCCGTGAAATCAATACCCATCTGCAAGCCGCGTACGGCTAGTGAGATGATCGCTATCACCATCAAAATGCCCGAAAAGGTCATTGCAATTTTTCGGTTACCAATAAAATTAATATGTGTGGCCTTCATTTTTCAATCTTCTAATGTAGGGGCAATCCCTTGTGGTTGCCCTATTTGTGGTTGCTTTTTATTGTCCTGAACCCTAGGGCAACCACAAGGGATTGCCCCTACGCACTGTTTAAATTGATAATTTCTCAACCCTGCGGTTACCATATATCCAGTTGATGACCATCCGTGTACCGGTAATAGCTGTGAACATGGAAGACAAAATACCAATAATGAGCGTCACCGCAAAACCCTTGACGGAGCCGGTTCCATAAGCGAATAAGACGACTGCAACCACCAGGTTCGTGACATGCGAATCCAGAATGGTCGCGAAAGCCCTGTCATAGCCCATATAGATAGCGGATTGCGGCGTGTTGCCATTCCTGAGTTCTTCCCGAATCCGTTCAAAGATCAATACGTTAGCATCAACGGACATACCGACGGTCAGGATAATCCCCGCAATCCCCGGCAAGGTCAGGGTCGCCTGTAACATCGACAAAATTGCCACGACTATAACCACGTTAAAGGCCAGCGCAATATCGGCTATCATGCCGAAGAGCTTGTAATAACCCGCCATCAGCAAAACGACCAACACAAAGCCCACTACAAACGATAAAACACCTTTATTGATGTTATCTTGACCCAGGCTGGGGCCTACCGTGCGTTCTTCAACAATGTCAATCGGCGCTGCCAAAGCCCCGGCGCGGAGCAATAATGACAGGTTACGCGCTTCTTGCGGACTGTCTAATCCAGTTGTTTGAAAGCGTTTACTAAAAACGCCCTGAATGGTCGCCACACTGATGACCTTTTCGATTTTTTCCTTGTGCCGTATTTTTTGCCCATCGATAATTTTTGTTTCGACCTTGTTTTCGATAAACACCACTGCCATAGGCTTACCGACATTAGCCTGGGTCAGTTTGCCCATTTTTGCTGCGCCAATCCCGTTCAATGAAATGAATACCGCAGGCCGTCCATCCTGATCCAAACCGGAAGAAGCGTCGACAATCTGGTCTCCGGTGACTATGACACGCTTATCCAGCAGTACGGCATTCTTATTTTTATCGTAATACAACTTGCTGCCTACCGGAACATGCCCCTCAACTGCCTTTTGCACATCATGTTCCACATCGACCAGACGGTATTCCAACGTAGCGGTAGTACCTAATATTTCTTTGGCTCTAGTGGTGTCCTGCACACCCGGCAACTGCACGACTATACGGTTTTCACCTTGTTGCTGGATCACTGGCTCAGCGACGCCTAGTTCATTGACGCGGTTACGCAAGGTCGTCATGTTCTGGGCTACAGCGAATTTTTTCACCTCGCGCGCATCCGCTTCGGACATTTTTAGCCAGAGTTGATCCTGTTCGTCTGGCTCGGTAATCTTGAGCCCTTTAAAATCCTTATCCAGAATATTAAGTAGCGTCGGTTTGTCATCAGCAGACTTTAACTTGACTTTAATAAAGCCGCTCTCTTTAGAAACAGACAGGTAGCGTATTTTGGCATCCCTTAATGCTAACCGTAAGTCTTCCGTATAACGCTCTTCCGCTTGCTTTACCGCCGCATCCATATCCACTTCCAGCAGGAAATGCACCCCGCCGCGTAAATCCAGGCCCAGATACATGGCATCAGCGCCTATATTCTGCAACCACGCCGGAGTCGTTGGCGCAAGATTTAACGCAACCGTCGCGTCATTACCCAATTGATCCCTGAGCAAGTCCGCGATTTTCAACTGATCGTCGGTATTGGCAAAACGCGCTAAAATCCGGCCGTCTTTAAATTCAAAAGCTTTTGAACTTACGCCGCTAGTCTTGATAGTGGATTCGATCCTGTTGGCCTGTTCCTGAGTCAGTGCGCTGGTGGATGACATCTGGACAGCAGGGTCTTCGACATACAAGCTCGGCAATGAGTAAATAAGG
The DNA here is from genome assembly GCF_046714055.1 of Methyloglobulus sp. GTDB lineage: Bacteria > Pseudomonadota > Gammaproteobacteria > Methylococcales > Methylomonadaceae > Methyloglobulus. Next base: position 20,609 of record NZ_JBKKBJ010000066.1, read on the forward strand.
CTTACGAGGAAAACACCCAGTATCAGTAGGTTTTTCCAAAGCGGGTAGTGGTTTTGCATGTGTTATTCCGACAATTCAACTAACTGTGTTTTTTGCAACCCGATCTCTTTAAGCCGGGCTTTGGCTGCTTTTTTTAGTGACTGCCTTGTACGTTCCTTTAGGCATCATGCTTTCTATGCTTTGGCGCTGCACCTGGATAAAGATATTGTCGCCGACTTCCAGCTTGACAAAATTATCATCCAGATCGACGACTTTACCCAAAATACCGCCCGTTGTTACGACTTCTACGCCTTTACCCATGGCAGCGATCATTTGCTTTTTTTCTTTTGCGCGTTGGGCTTGGGGGCGCAGGAACAGAAAATAAAAAAACACCAAAATGCCAGCCGGAAACAACAAACCTTCCATGCCGGGTTGTTGTGCAGCGGGTGCGGCGGCTAAAGCGTCAGAGATAAAGAAACTCATTGTTACCCTCAGTTTTTATTCGTGTTGTTAGATAATCCCGCATTATGACACAACTGGAGCAACTTTTCCTCGTTGTTGGTAAAGCCGCTGGACAAAAATATCCAGCTCTTTTTTTGCTATGGCATCACGCAAACCTTGCATAAGACTCAGATAGTAATGGAGGTTATGCAGTGTGTTAAGCCTGGAACCCAGCATTTCCTTACATTTATCGAGATGGCGCAAATACGCCCTGGAATAATTCCGGCAGGTATAGCAAGTACACGTTTCATCCAAGGGGCCGGTGTCAAATTCGTATTGGCTATTCCTGATTTTTACCACCCCGAAGGTCGTAAACAAATGACCGTTACGGGCATTGCGTGTGGGCATTACACAATCGAACATGTCGATACCGCGCCTGACCGCCTCGACTAAATCCTCAGGTGTGCCAACCCCCATTAGATAACGGGGTTTATCGGCTGGCATTTTCCTATGTATTGCATCCAGCGTCTGCATCATTTCTTCTTTAGGCTCTCCCACTGACAAACCGCCAATAGCATAACCATCGAAACCTATGTCAACCAAACCTGCAATAGATTCCCGTCGAAGATGTTCGTACATTCCGCCTTGTACGATACCAAATAAAGCCGAAGGATTGTCGCCGTATGCCTGTTTGCTGCGCTTTGCCCAACGCAAGGACAAACGCATGGATGTTGCCGCTTCTTCTATGGTCGCGGGATACGGCGTACACTCATCGAAAATCATGACAATATCGGAACCCAGATCCCGCTGCACTTGCATGGATTCTTCCGGCCCCATAAAAATGGGGCTGCCATTGATGGGGGATTTAAACGTCACGCCTTGCTCGTTTATCTTTCTTAACGCACCGAGACTGAACACTTGAAAACCGCCGGAATCGGTGAGGATGGGTTTTTGCCAGCCCATAAAACCATGCAAATCCTGATGCGCCTTGATTACGCCCGTACCTGGGCGTAGCATGAGGTGGAAGGTGTTGCCTAAAATGATCTGAGCGCCCAGGCTTAAGAGATCGTCCGGAGCGAGTGACTTTACGGCTCCGTAAGTGCCGACTGGCATAAAAACAGGGGTTTCTACTATGCCGTGGGATAGGGTAAGTTGGCCTCGTCTGGCATGGCCGTCCTGATTGGTGATTTTGAATTCCATTTTTTAATTGTAACTGATGGGACGGTATTGTTGGCGCGGTTGTTTTGTAAATTCCGTTCGTGGTGAGCTTGTCGAACCATGAATTAATCTACACTTGTTCTAGGTTTCTAATACAAGTAAAGTGTCATTCCGGCAGGGATTGTCGGAATCCAGAACAAAGGGATGTGAAAATAAATGTGTCGCTACCGCGACTGTTGTTTTAATCGGGTTCTCGCACCCGAAGGCGAGATACTTTCTTTTGCTTCACCAAGCTACATGGATGTGGTGAATGTGTAAAATGCTGGAGCTTTTTTCAAAAAAAGAAAGTATCAAAATAAAAGGCGACCCGGATGCCGCTTGCTCCCTGCGCTTCTCGCATTTACAAGGGGTTGTCAAAAGGGACTTCCTGCCCCTTTGACAACACGCGATATCCCTATCGCGTCCCTAACGGGCTATTCCTGATAAATGCTCCGATGCTCGGCGCGGCATAACGGGAATGTGGCGATTGTCGTAGCATAGTAGGGAGGATTACGACTGCAAGGATGCAGGAGGTAGGGCAACGCAGGAGCAGTTGCCGAGACGCGCAAAACATCTAGCCTTCAAATATGTGCGATTTAACCGCGCGTCGTAATCCGCCATTCCTTAAGTCACCACATTCGGTGGATTACGCCGCGCCCAAAGTTCAAACAAAACGGATAGACCGCATATTTGCGCGGCTAATCCCCCCTACCATGTACACGCCTTACGGCCTTGGGCGTTTTCACGAAGCGTTGTTGGCGTAGTGAAAATGCAAAGCATTCCGACATCGCGTCGAGTCATTGCGTAAACAAGTTTTATACCCTTTGTCGGGTATAAAACGAGAGAAGCAGGACGGCTGGGGCAGCCGCAGGGATTAGCGGGTCGCGTGATTTTTTCCGCTTGCTGGCTGGGTTGCCCAAAACAAGCTTTCGCAAAAATAGCGACTCCCTTCTATTTAAAGACAGTAGGGTGAGCAGATTGCTCACCCTACAACATTACATCAACCGATTAATTACAGTTGATTGTGGCAGTAGCCGTAGATAAACCAGAACTAAAGACATCACTTGCATTAGAGCAAGTTGGACGAGTGCCGCCAACAGTTACGCTCGAACTGGCTTCAAGAGTTCGGCAGGTTGGTCCAGGTATGGGATTAGCCAAGGTACAACTTGAGAACCCAACTACGCTTGTGACTTGATAACCATCAGCATTAACCAAAAGGGAAATCTCTTGGCTCGGCGCTCTGACTGTTACGCCACAAGTACCTGTTCCAAACGTTGTCGTTCCACCAGGCCATTTTTGGAGAGTGGCATCTACGAAAGCCGTAATGGGGTACTGAAAGGCAGTGGCGTCACACGTTGGGGTGCCACCTCCATCACAGACTATGGTGCCATCCGCCCCGATACCCACCATGAATTCCTCTGAAGGACAGGACTGGGCTGTGAAGGTAGCATCCCTTCCTGCCGGACCTGTCGGGCCAATCGGACCTTCAGGCCCAATAGGTCCAGCAGGGCCTTGAGGACCAGCCGGGCCGGCAGGTCCAACGGGACCGGCAGGTCCCGCTACTCCTTGTGGCCCTTGCGGGCCAATCGGCCCGATGGGTCCAATCGAGCCTTGAGGACCTGTGATGCTCCAACTGATCTTATGTTCGCTGGGAAGGCAAGCCTCTGTTTCACTAACAATCCGAGCTTGACCATTTACATTTTTTATGCAAGCGTACACTACATCAGCATATGCGGTCGAAATTCCCGGTATTATGTAGCAGCCGCACAAAGCTCCTAAGTGGCGTAGCCGCCTAAAATACACCTGTTTTAATTACTAAAAAGCAGGTGTCTCATGTCAGAATCCCACGTAGTTTCCGGTCTTGTT
>NZ_JBKKBJ010000067.1:0-10046 GCF_046714055.1 Methyloglobulus sp.
TTGAACTGCCGAATTTAGGTTAAATAAACAAAATATCCAAACCTTGGGGGGCGGGCTAGCGGTTTGAAACTGCCATGTCAGTTAATCAATGGCATTGACCCAAGACGCCGCAAAGTCGCTCAAAAGATTTGAGCATTTTGTCTTTCAGCAACTTCCGACCGATTAGATGCTTAATATCGCTGGCTATTCCCGCCACTTGGTCGGTGTAACTGCGTACCTGCTGAAAGACTACCGTGCCATCATGATACGGTAGGCAGCCGGTTATCCATTGGCTGGAATTGTAGGAATGCGACGCATAGAACTCCCGGGTCAACACCAAGACTCCGCCGTTCCAATCAATATTGACGCGATGTCTTAGGATGGCCGTAGACCGACTTTCCACGTTTTTTTCCACCCAAGGGAACGCCTCGTCTGCTTCCGGCGGTAAAGCTTTCGGGTAGTCTAGCCAAGTCTTGTGCAAAGCTGGAAAGTAACGCGCCAGGATAGCGCTTGCGTTTGCGGCCTGGCGCAATTCCATGGATGGCTTGGAATCCAGGCCCTGCTCCCGCGCATAAGGCGCTATCGTATTCGTCCCCCCGCGCCGATAGGTTGCAAAGCGCTGGAACAGAATCTCCCGGTAGCGCTGTGCGACTGCGTCCCCGATGACCTTATGGGGTGTCTGCTTGAGAGTTTTGAAGCTGTCGATCTCATGGGCGGACAAGTTGAATTCGTCCCCCGGCTCGGCATCCAACAATGCCTGGGTCTCTTCCTTGGACAGGACGAAAGGTGCCAAGGAATCCACCCCGCCATGCTCTGTCAACATTCCGTGAGCAGTGACATCAACGTCAAGTGAATCAGGATATTCCAGCCGCAAATGCCCGGCCACCTTGGCCAAAGGGACAGGCAGAAGCCAAGCGATGCCCACGGCAAGCTCGTCGGCGCTACGTTCGCTCAAGGCATAAACGACACGCTTCCCTTGCGCCAGTTCGGCAATCTGTTTCTTACCCATCCCCAACACGCCCAACACCTCCTCGACCACTGGCGGTTCAGCAAAAGCGGGAATTCCCGGCAGGATAAAACTGATGCTTAATAGCCTCGCCAGGGTTACGGCAAGATTCAGTTTCTGCGGCATTGGGCGACCCCAGGTGTCAAAAAGTTGTGGGCAGATCGTATGCTCGGTGGTTCAAAGATGCCGAAAATCAATATGATATAATGGGTATCTCTAATAATTCCTGATTCTCCAGCAATTTTTGGGTACAAGGACACAGCCACGGCATGAGATAATAGCACAGTGGTCAAAGGGAGATAGTGCCGATGACACACCCTGGATTATTCAACATCGAAGGCATGGTTGATACTTATGAAATCGAATAGTGCCCAATACCAATAACTTACCGAGAATTGGCAATTTACCGATTAATTTAGGATAAACCCAATGACAAAACTCGAACTATTATTTGAACACGTACTTACGCATTATCGCGGAATATTCGCCACCATTTTCCTCCTGCCCATTTCGGCGATCTATGGCGTCTATGCAAGCATCCGTAACTGGATTGCCTTTTGTTTCAACAGTGCCCCCACCAAACACGATGCCAGGGTTGAAACGGTGATCCGTCAAATCGTGGCCTGGAAAAAGCAAGGCGCGGGACAAAAACTCTGCACTGCAAGATCAGGCTGGAAAACCATGAGCGAGCTGGTGCCTAAATATAAGCTTTCCCACCGCAAGATCGATGTCGGACTGTACGACATACTTGAAATCGACGAACATCGCGGAATTGTCCGGGTGGAACCGCTGGTGGCCATGGGCCAGATTTCGCGCTACCTCATATCCCGAGGCTGGACGCTGCCGGTGGTGCCGGAATTGGACGACCTGACTGTGGGCGGCTTGATTATGGGTTTCGCTGTGGAAACCAGTAGCCATAAATATGGGCTATTCCAGCATATTTGCGAATCCTTCTAGATTGTGACGGCGGAAGGGAAACTGGTCAAATGCAGTCCTTCGGAAAATCCCGATCTCTTTTATCAGATTCCGTGGAGCCATGGCACCTTAGGCTTTCTGGTGGTTGCCGAATTGAAAATCGTTTCGGTCAAGAAGTATGTCAGGCTTCACTACCAGCCTGTTTATGCCCTTGATGGGTTGGTCAGCGTTTTCGAGCAAGCCTGCCGCGATACCGAAAACAATGATTTCGTGGAAGGTCTGGTTTTCGGCCGCGATCAGGCGGTCATCATGGTCGGCAGCTTCGCCGATGCCGTGGGCTCGGATGGATTTTTGAACGCCATCGGGCAATGGTATAAGCCTTGGTTTTACAAACATGCCCAAACTTACCTGGAGCACGGGAAGGAAGGTGTCGAATATCTGCCGGTGCGGGATTATTATCACCGGCACACCCGCAGCTATTTCTGGGCCATGGAGGAAATCATTCCTTTCGGCAATCATCCCATTTTCAGGGCATTGCTGGGGTGGGCCTTGCCGCCCCGCATCGAATTATTGAAATACACAGAAACGCAAACCACTCAGCGGCTCAGGGAAAAGTTTCATGTGTCCAGGACATGCTCATGCCGATCCGGTATTTGAAGCAGTCCATTGTCTATTTCGACGAGCACTTCCGCTTATATCCCTTATGGGTTTCGCCGATGGCGATTAAGGATAACGGCGGACAGCCTGGCTTTGTCTACCCTTTCAGGACGGAGGAAGACACCGTGGACGAAATGTATGTGGATATCGGCGCCTTCGGCACGCCGGGCAAGGAGGATTTCGATAACGCCGTCGCCTTGCCGTTGCTGGAAAAATTCGTCATCGAACATCGGGGCTACCAAGCCTTGTATGCGAGAACCTCCATGAGCAGGGAGGATTTCAGGATGATGTTCGACCATGCCGACTATGACCTTTTGCGGGAGCGGTTGCCGTATTGCCGACAAGCCTTCGAGAGGTGTACGACAAGGTTTCCTCGAAAGGTAGGGTTTCGCCGGTCGAGATGAGGAAGCTGGAAAAGGCGGGTTGAGAACTGACACTTATAGCCATTGGAACCTTTCGCCAACAACATAGGTTCTCCATGCGTTGCCTGGAGTGCATGGGGTAACTTTTCATGATTGGCTGATTCAGATCCACATGGGGTTTAATGCCTCGATGATCTACCCTTGGCGAGATATGGCTTGCAGCCACGTTCCAGTGATCGACCAGAAAGTTTTGTACATTAACCAGACACCGCGTAAAATTACAGGTTACTTGGCATTCGCTTGTAGCATTCAGATGCTTATGCTCTCCGAGGAACCTGGAGTTTATAACATCAACGTTCCTTAATGCTCACTTCCATGCAAATCGAGATATGACTACGACTAATACCGAAAAAACCGTTTCGCCTGGCAAAGCGCCGCCTAAAATGCCTGGCGCACTGCCGCTTTTAGGGCACATGCTCGAATTTGGCAAAAATCCCTTTGACTACATGGTTAGACTTAGAAATACACTGGGGGAAATCGGTGAATTTCGCATGTTTCATCAGCAAATGGTGCTAATGACCGGGCCTGAAGCGAATGAAGCTTTTTTTCGCGCACCGGACGCTCAGTTGGATCAAAGCCAGGCATATAAAATCATGACGCCAATTTTTGGCAAAGGCGTGGTTTTTGATGCACCGCCGCATAAAAAAGACCAACAGCTTAAAATGCTTATGCCGGTATTGCGCGATAAACCGATGCGAGACTATGCACAAGCGATAGTTCAGGAAGTCGAACAAATGGTTGCCCGGTGGGGCGATACCGGCGAAATTGATTTGCTTGTGTTTATGAAAGAACTCACTATTTATACTTCCAGTCATTGCTTGCTCGGCGATGAATTTCGCTATGAACTGAATGATGAATTTGCCAAAATTTATCATGATCTTGAAAAAGGCGTGAATCCTCTGGCTTTTGTTTTCCCTTTTCTGCCCTTACCAGTGTTTCGCCGCCGCGATAAAGCGCGTGTCAGGCTGCAAGAGTTAGTCACCGGTATTATTGCCAAAAGAGCGCAGAAACCGGAAAAAAGCGAAGATGCGTTTCAAATGCTGATTGATGCCAGATATGACGACGGCAGCCGTTTATCTGCCCACGAAATAACGGGGATGTTAATCGGTACCATATTCGCAGGGCATCATACAACGGCAGGAACAGCCGCCTGGACTTTGCTGGAATTGGCGCGACGGCCTGAATATATGGAACTTGTATTGAATGAACTGGATACACACTTCGGCGCTGATGGCGAAGTGACTTTTCAATCCTTACGCGAAATTCCGGTACTGGAAAATGTCATTAAAGAAGTTTTGCGCTTGCATCCTCCGTTGATTTTTTTGATTCGCAAAGTCATGCAAGACTTTCATTTTAAAGACTACACGGTCAAGGCTGGAAAATACGTTTGCGCCTCGCCGCGCGTTTCGCATCGCATCGCCGACATTTTTCCCAGTCCGGAAAAGTTTGATCCTGACCGCTATTCGGAAGCGCGTCAGGAAGACGCCAAGCCATTCAGTTGGATTGCTTTCGGCGGTGGCAAACACAAATGCAGCGGCAACGCTTTCGCTATGCTGCAACTCAAAGCAATTTTTTGCATTCTGTTACGCCGATATACCTTTGAACTGATCGACGACAAAGACAATTATCAGGATGATTTCACCCAAATGGTGGTTCAACCCGTATCACCTTGCCGTGTTCGGTACATAAAACGCACAGGCATTAAAGAAACTGCTACTGAATCAATACAGGACAGTACACAAGAGAACGCACAAACTGGCCATGGCTTTCAAATAAAAATCGACAGGGAGCTTTGCCAGGGGCATGCAACCTGCATGACTGAAGCGCCTGAACTTTTTCTAGTAGACGATGCAGGCAATGTAACCGTTTTACAAGAAAACCCACCGCTGGATTTGCTGAAAAAAGCCCGGCAAGCCGAAAAATATTGCCCAACTAAAGCGATTATTGTGAACTCAAATGAACGCATGACAGAGACAAAGAATGGCCGCATATCCCAGAGCAGAACTTGAAGAAATGGTTGAACGTTGGTTGCAGGTGAATCGTGACGCTGAAAAAGAAGGTAACTGGCCCAAACACTTGGGCGCGATGTATACCGATGACGCAGAATATCGCTGGAATATAGGCCCTAATGAAGAATTTGTGGCGCGTAGCCGTAAAGAGATAGAAGAATGGGCTTTAGGTGTACAAATGGAAGGCTTTGAAGAATGGCGCTATCCGTACCACCGTATTTTAATTGATGAAAAACAGGGCGAAGTGATAGGCTTATGGCGTCAAGTGTCGCCTGCGCTGCGTGAAGATGGCACGCATTATGAAGTGGCAGGCATGGGCGGTTCCTGGTTTCGTTATGGCGGCAATTATAAATGGGAGTGGCAACGGGATTTTTTTGATTTAGGCAATGTGAAAGCCTTGTTTTTTGAATTAGCCGCCGACGGCAAACTCGACCCGGCCGTGAAAAGAAAAATAGGCAAACTGGCCAAAGGGCAATTACTGCCCGGCCATGAGCGTTTGCGCAAACAGCCTGGTTTATGGAAAAAACTGAAAGGCTTTATGGCAATGGTACGCATTGCCTTGTTTAATCAATAAATCCAAACCCCAGAATAATCTATGCTGAATGTAAAATCTAGCTGGAAAAACTGGCAACTACTCACTGAAAAGGGTCGGCAAATTTGGGCATTCAAGCCTGGCTCAAACTATATTAATGAGCATCTACAAAATGTAGATAACATCTCGGACGAAGAAATAACACAGTTTGCCGAGGATTTTCAGTTTGACCCATTCAATAATCCCAATTCTGGCGACAAGGTTTACAGAAACGCAGCCATTAATGCGAAGTTCCAGGAATTTGCCGGGCAAATACCGCGATCAGAGAACCCCGAAGCGCAAAAAGTCACTGATGCGCTCGTCAAAGGCATGAACTACTACGCTTGCCTGCAAACTGATGACGGTCATTGGCCGGGTGATTACGGCGGCCCGTTATTTCTTTTACCCGGCCTGCTGATCGCTTCTTATATTTCCGGTACACCGTTTCCCAAGGCGCACCGTGAAATGATGAAGCTTTATTTATTCAATCATCAAAATAAAGATGCCGGCTGGGGCATGCATATTGAAGGTGAGTCGACTATGTTTGGCACGGTAATGCAATACGTGTCATTGCGCATTCTAGGAGTAGATAAAAATCATGAGTGTGTGCTCAAGGCCAGGACGTGGATCAAAAACAATGGCGGTGCCACCGGTATCCCTTCCTGGGGAAAATTTTATCTTGCTGTTTTGAATTGTTATGACTGGCAAGGTTTTAACAGCCTGTTTCCTGAAATGTGGTTATTTCCCAAATGGCTGCCTGTTCACCCTTGGCGCTACTGGTGTCACAGCCGCATGGTTTACTTGCCGATGGCCTATTGTTATGCACAGCGAATTAAAGCGCCCGAAAATGAGCTGATTTTGTCATTAAGGGAGGAAATTTATAACGAAGATTTCGCTTCTATTAACTGGCCGGAACAACGTAACGCCTTGTGCGAAAAAGATTCTTACACCACGCTCTCTCCGGTACTGAAGTGGATGAACTTTTTCACCAACAGCTATGAAAAATTCAAATGCAACTGGTTAAGAAAAAAGGCCACAGACTACATTTTAAAGTACCTCAATGCCGAAGACGGGCAAACCGGCTACATCAACATAGGCCCCGTCAATAAAGCCATTAATTCTATTTGTATCTGGCATGCCTGCGGCAAAGACTCCGCGCAATTTAAAAAGCATGTGGCGCGTTGGTATGATTATTTATGGGTTGCTGAAGACGGCATGAAAATGAGTGGCTACAACGGCTCGCAGCTTTGGGATACCGCTTTTGCAAGCCGCGCCATGCTGGAAAGTGACTTGGGCAAACTATTTCCTGAAACTATTGCGAAAAGCTATCAGTTTATTGAGCTATCGCAAATCAAAGCGGAACATCCGACGCATACCGTGTTTTTTCGTCATCCAATGATAGGCAGTTGGCCCTTTTCAACGGCTGAAAATGGCTGGCCGGTTGCGGATTGCACGGCGGAAGGCTTAAGCGCCACTTTAGCCATCCATCATTCAGGCCTGGTTAAACCGTCGATTGATGAGCAACACATTAAACAAGCTATTGACATTATACTTTCTTACCAAAATACCGATGGTGGCTGGGCAACTTATGAATTGACACGCGCGCCTAAATGGTTGGAAAAACTCAATCCTTCCGAGGTATTTGCCGATATAATGATCGATTATTCATGGACGGAATGTACTGCGGCTTGTGTTATTTCTTTACTGGAAATTCAGGAAACTTATCCGGCGTACAAAAACAGCGAAGTACGCAAGGCAATCAGTGCCGGACTTAACTTTATCCTAAAGCAACAAAAGCCGGATGGCTCCTGGTATGGTGGGTGGGCAGTCTGTTTCACCTATGCCACCTGGTTTGGCGTGGAAGCGCTCAGTAAGGCCAAGGGTAAGGGCTATTATGACGATGCGTTAATAGCTGCCGGCATTAACAAAGCCAGCGCCTTTTTAGTCGGCAAGCAAAAAGTTGATGGCGGTTGGGGAGAGACTTTCGAATCGTGTTCCAAACTGGTTTATACCGAGGCGGCGAAGTCCCAAGTGGTAAATACCGCTTGGGCCTTGCTGACATTAATGGCCGCTGATTTTGGCGATAACAAAGTTATCGAAAACGGTATTAATGTGTTGTTGAGCAGACAAACCGGCATCGGCGATTGGCCACAGGAAAATATTTCAGGCGTATTTAATTATAACTGTATGATAACCTATGCCAATTATAGGAATATCTTTCCTATCTGGGCGTTGAGCCGATACTGTAGGCGGTCTATTCAGGAATGATAAATGAATCAACGCAGTTTAAAGCACTCATATCAGGGGCTTAGCATGAAGTCAGAGTTCGACATCTGCATTGTTGGCGCAGGCATGGCGGGCGCCACTATCGCCGCTCATCTTGCTCCCAAGGGCATTAAGATTGCGTTAATCGATCATTGCTTTAAGGAGAAAAAGCGCATCGTCGGTGAATTGCTGCAACCCGGAGCCGTTCAGTCGCTTGAGCAAATGGGACTCGGGCACTTACTGGTTGGTTTTGATGCGCAGCTGGTTGAAGGTTATTCGTTGCTGAAAGGCGATGAAAAAATAACAATTCCTTATCCGGATAGCTTAAAGGGAATGGGCTTGCATAATGGCCGGTTTTTGCAGCAAATTAGAGCCTCCGCCCTGCAAAATGAATCGGTTAGGCAAATACACGGTAAGGCATTGCAACTGCTCGAAAATGAGCAACATGAAATTATTGGCGTTAGTTATAGGGAATCGCTCACGTCCGAGATAAAGACCGTTCATGCGCCCTTAACCATTACCAGCGACGGGTTCTTTTCAAATTTTAGGGAACATCTCAGCAATAATGAAAAAACCGTGACCTCTTATTTTATCGGTCTGATTTTAAAAGACTGTGAAATGCCTTTTCCGAAACATGGGCATGTGTTTTTATCGGGGCCGACACCGTTCATTTGTTATCCTATTTCCAGTTTTGAAGTCAGGGTTTTAATCGATTTTCCGGGCGAACAGCTTCCCAGAAAATTGTCGCTGCAAGCGCATTTGGATGCCAACGTTACACCGTATATCCCCGAAGGTATGCGCAACAGCTATGAGCAGGCTTTGCAGGAAGGCGGATTCAAGGTCATGCCCAATCATTACATGGCGGCGAAACCCATATTACGGAAAGGCGCGGTAATGCTGGGCGATGCCCTTAATATGCGCCATCCCTTAACCGGCGGCGGATTGACCGCGGTATTCTCGGATATACAAATTTTGAGTAGATATTTATTAGCTATGCCGGATTTCAATAATACGGATTTGATTCACGAAAAAATCGAAGCGTATTACCGTGACAGGCAGCACGCCAATGCCAATCTTAATATTCTTGCGAACGCACTCTACGGTGTGATGTCGAATGATTTGCTCAAATCTGCTGTTTTCAAATACCTACAGTGCGGCGGCGCTAACGCGCAGGTGTCGATTGCTATTTTGGCTGGTTTAAACAAAAAGCATCATTCTTTGATAAAACAGTTCTTTTCGGTGGCATTGTTCGGTGCCTACGACTTGGTGCGTGAAAACATAGCGAATATCCCCAAGTCAATAAAAATTCTGACGGATGCGTTCACCATTATCATGCCCCTGGCTAAAAACGAGCTTTCATTAGCCGCAGTTATTAGCGGTTATTTCAAAAACTCCGGTTTACTTCAACGCTTTTCGTAAGAACCACGGGGGTTTTAGATAAATGCAGGCATGGTTCGATTGCCACAATGCCCGTGGTTCATAGCTGATAGTCGCTTCCATCCGGGGCGGTTCGGACATAATCCTCGCCCGTTCGGCCAGTCGCACCAAATCGGCCAATGACCGGATTTTTAATTTCGTCATCAGATGAGCGCGGTGGACTTTGATGGTTTTATCCACGGTATCGAGGTCGACGGCGATTTACTTGTTTAGCCCGCGTGGCCCAGGATCTCCCCTCGCGCGGCATAAGCGTGTCCAGCCTCTCCCAGATTTCTGCCAGTTCGGCACGAGTCCGCTGGATCATGCGATCCTTTTCGAAGGCGGCATGGATGGCTTCGATCAAGTCATTTTCATGCACGGGTTTGGTGAAAAAATCGACGGCAGCCTGTTTCGTCGTTTGTACACTCATCGGAATGTCACCGTGGCCAGTGAGAAGGATGACCGGTAATCCAATGTCCCGGTCGGCAAGTTTCCTGTTGCAAATCCAGGCCATTGAGATAAGGCATGGCGACATCGAGTACCAGACAACCGTGTATGCCCGGTCGTATTGTTCAAGAAACTCCTGCGACGATGCAAACGTAGCCACGTTTAGTTCGAGGGAACGTAGCAGACGCGCAAGGGCTTTCAACACGGCTGGGTCGTCGTCAACGCCGGGCATCAATGTTATGGTCAACTAAAACCGGACACATTCTTAGGCAGCTTTCCTATAAAAATCCCGCTCAAATTCCAGCGGGGATCGATAGGCTAGTCTTGAGTGCGCACGTCTCCCGCTATAAAAAGCCAGG
>NZ_JBKKBJ010000068.1:0-14262 GCF_046714055.1 Methyloglobulus sp.
ACTATAGTGACTAATGGAATGGCGACTCCACGCTGCTTCTTTAAACAACCCACTTTCATACTTTTGCTCCTGATAACGGTTGGGATCAATTCCCAAATTAACCAGTTTTTCAATCATTAATCGGCATTGGAGCCGCCGACATTTTGAACATCAAACTTAGGCCCTAGCTTGGCCTTGTCAAGTTTTTCCGAAGCGCCCTCGCGATAGGCCCTGATCACCCCTTCGGCTTTTTTTCCATCCAGCGTCAGGATGGGATTATCGTTTTGACCATTTTCGGGGTACAAGGTCTGATTTTTGACCATATTATTGACTGCCTGACCGAAATTTTCGTCAACAACGACTGGCCTAGAATCCCACTCGGCACAGCCTGTCATCGAAGTTAACAACCATAAGCCAGTCACGACTAGCCTGATATTATTTTTAGGGAGTGTTTGCATTATTGACCACCTTCTATTAATTGCTGACCATACTCGCCATCAAGGCCACCCTTATTGCTGGTAGTATGGACTTTGTCTTCGACCCAACGGTTTCGGACTTTCCTGGATTCGGTGCGGCCCAGAACATAAAAATCGACATCATCCGGCTTAACAAAACTATCGGTCGGCAATTGCGCGTTCTGCGCCAATATCGGTTTAGCCAGGCGGGGGGTGACGAAAATCACCAGTTCTGTTTGTTGGTTCAGGAATTTTGAACTGCGAAATAACGCACCCAACCCCGGTATATCGCCCAGCCCAGGAAACTTATTGACATTTTCGCGCAATCTATCGCTGATTAACCCGGCAATACTCATGGTCTGTCCATCCGCCAACTCCAGCGTACTGCTGGCTTCCCGTTTAGTCAGTGACGGTATGACCAGCGCTGTGCTCGTCCCCTGTATTTCCGCGACAACTGCGGCATCTTCCGAGAGTTCGCTGACACTGACATTCATATTCAGGTTAATCCGTCCCGAATCCAGCACTACCGGCACAAATTTTAAACCGATACCGAATTCTTTAAATATAATGGTAATCGACCCGTTGTTTGTCCCACCTTGTGCCACCGGAACAGGGAATTCACCACCCGAAATAAAAGTAGCCGGTTGACCTGACAGCGTCGTCAAGGTGGGTTGGGCTAAAATTTTCGCCAACTGCTGATCATTGGCAGCATCGACGGTCAAGTTGAAAAGGAATTGGCCACTGATGGCCTGCAAAAAAACCGCACCGGCATCAAAACTATGGGGCGTAAGCAATCCGCCGATACCCGTTGGATTTGCACTCCCGCCTCCATTAATCGCCCCAATCGAAAATGAATCGGAGACTTGCAATGCGCTAAATTTAACATTCAGGCCCTTGATCAGTTTCCTGTCAATCTCGGCCACTTTAACATCCAGCATAACCTGTTGGGCACCGCCGACACTCATTAGATTGATTACGTTCGGGACGTCGCCTTTGCTTTTTTCTTGACGCACCGATTGTGAATTGGTATTGACGTTTATACTGCCCTCACCACCACCGCCTTGAGGTTTTGATGTCAAACTGGACGAAGACCCTAAATAACCTTGCGCCACATCCATAGCCGCCTGCATATTAGCCAGGGTGCTGATTTCGCCGCTTAGCACGATGTTTTTCTGCGCTGAGCGGACTGCGATCCTTTCATTCGGGAGCACCTCATGTAATTGGGCTTTTAAGGAGTCCACGTCATGCGTCACTTCGATATCCAGCATTTTGATGATGTTCCCGTTAGCGTCCCACAGATATAAATTGGTTGTGCCTAAGGATTTGCCCCGGATCAATAACTGGTTTGGCGGAATAAAACTGGTCTCTGCGGTCTCCGCATCTACGGGGAAATCCGCAATAGCCGGATTGGCCTGAGATATTTCCGCCACAGGGCTACGCAGCTTAATCAGCCTGGACTTATTTAAAGCAACCTGCACTTTGACAGAGTTTAAGCCCGTGCCACTCTTCGCCGAAACGGAATGATTTACGGCAAATAAGGCTATAATTGAGAAAATGCAGGCTAACGCTGGGTTAATTCTTTGGTTCATGACTCTCTCATCTGATGATAACAAACATTAATTTATGGGAACCCCTAAAAATCCCCTCATCCCAACCTTCTCCCGAAAGGAGAAGGAGTTTTTTGATTTTTTTGAGGTT
Source organism: Methyloglobulus sp. (assembly GCF_046714055.1). Classification (GTDB taxonomy): domain Bacteria; phylum Pseudomonadota; class Gammaproteobacteria; order Methylococcales; family Methylomonadaceae; genus Methyloglobulus. The sequence goes on from NZ_JBKKBJ010000068.1 coordinate 2,133, forward strand.
CCCTAAAATGGGTCTACCATGGAATTACCTTTCGGGCATGTTTTGTTACTTGTTTTTTCTCAAGCACTTCGACCACTTTCTCCGACGTGTCTTCGATTTCGCCATCCAGCGGGTTCCTTAAGGTCAACTGTATCGTTCCTTCCTGCTGTGCCTGGGCAATTTCTACGGCTTGGCTCGGCGTTAATTCCAGTGTAACCGCCCGGACGATGGCCGGTTTTTCTTTTTCCTGAGAGGCTTCCTGATCCACCGCCAATACCTTAATATTCTGCAACAAAGTGCGTGTATCTGCCTTGTTAGCCGTACGATCCATTTTTGTGGCAAGAATATCGACCTTGTTTCCGGGCAAAATAAAGCCTGCCACACCGATAACTTCGTCTACCTTCACTGAAATGGCACGATAATCTTTGGTAATCAACGCAGAAAGTGTGCTGCCGCCCAAATGTTCCGAGATTCTTTTATCGGTGATGATTTCATCGGGATAGAATTTGTTCATAGTGACCCTACCGACGACTTGTTCCTTAGATGGAAAAGTGCCTTGCGGGGCAGAGTTTCCAGGCCAGGCAACCACTTTAACATGCGATTCTTCCAGCTTAATGCCAAAGGGTATTTCGACGGCTGCAACAACAACGGACACTGTATTATCGGGCACCACTCTGTTCAGTAGCCAACGATTGGCAACCCATGCCGCCAGTAATGCCAGCAGCAATGCAATGCCCAACATAATAAAAAAACGCCTGTTCATTCATTCACCCTTTGGCCATATCAATAAAGTAGGTAGCCCACGCACGCTGCAGGTTTTTTTTGCTTAGATGTCCTTTATTATCCCTAAAGGCTGCTATGTCCAAGCCTATGCCAATTAAATCCCGCGGTTGGCATGGCAAAAAAGGCTGTTTTGTCTGGGCATACAAGTCAAAAACACAATCCAGTAGGCCTTCTTCAACCGTTATGCCGCGTTCCCGGCATACATTTTCCCAGATCTGCGTGAATTGCGATTTAATAATAGCAGTAAACTTAATTTTGTAACCCAAGCGCCTTAAAAATGCCTCATCTGCCAATTCCAGCGGATGTAAATTGGTTGAAAACACCAGCACGGTATCAAACGGCACCAGAAAATGCTGGCCTGTCCCTACTGTCAGATAATCCAGGTGTTCTTCCATAGGCACAATCCAGCGGTTTAACAATTCAATGGGCGGCATACGTTGTCGACCCATATCGTCGATGATAAATATTCCATTATTGGCTTTTAGCTGGATAGGGGCATGGTTTAAGCGGGTGATCGGGTCATAATGCATCTCGAGCCGATCCATGGTCAGCTCGCCACCGCTGATTGCAACCGGACGTTCGCATAAAATCAGGCGTTGGTCCGTGCGGCTTTCAAATTGATAGTTCGCTTCCCCGCCGATTTTATCTACAGGGCTATGGATCAAGGGATCAAAAATCTGGACAATTTCCCTGCCCACTGCAATAGCAAAGGGAAGATAAACAGGGGCGCCTAAGCATTGCGCCAAATGCCTACAAACAAAGGTTTTTCCGGTGCCGGGTGCGCCATAAACCAAGATAGCCCGCTTAGAATGCAAGGCTGGCCCCAACTGGTCGAATAACTGTTCTTCGATAACGACATCGGCAAACACGCTTTTTAATTGAGCTTTATTGACCGTGCAATCGAAGACGGATTGTGTGGCGACCAACTGCCGGTAATGGTTGATCGTAATCGGGGCGCGGCCTATGTAACCGCTTCTTAAATAGGCATTTTTCGCTTCGGCACGTCCTAGTTCCGTTAATAGATAACGTAAGCCTACGCTGTTTTCTTTCGGGCTAAGCACCTCAATTCGGGAATCTTTACGCAATAAGCCCAGAATCCCTTCCATCACGTTTCCTGCCAAGCCCATCCTATCGGCCAACTGGTGTAAATCCAGTACGCCGGCTTCATGAAAGTGTTTTAGCGTCAAATCAAGCAATAGCTCCACATCGAGAGCGCTTTCGTCTAGGGTACGGGGTTGATTAATCAGATCTAAAAGTGACATACCTTAGCCATATTCCTGAATTGAAAATCTCTGAACCTAACACATAGAAGGTTGCGATGGCAATTGCCGGGGCCAGCGGCAAGCGGCAACTGGCAGCATCGGCTTTGTCCGGTTTTTGGTAACGCCAAACACCCTTCAACAAGCCCGTCAAAAAAAACCAGTAACGACGCACCAGCTTAATGGAATCACCTTTAGTTATAATAAAAAATATCGCCATCAAAAAAATTGCAATATAACTAAAGAAGACAATATTCAATACGGAGTCAACACCGACTACACTCCCTATGGCCGCCATCAGTTTCACATCACCCGCGCCCATACCGGCAAAAATATAACTGGGCAGCATCAGTATTAAGCCCATCATCAAACCAATCAAACATTCCCTTAGCCCCACCCCATCCAAGGTGAATAAATTCAGGCTTAATCCTATCCCTGCAATAAGCAGAACTATGCTGTTGGGGATTTTATGGGTCATGAGGTCAATAATGGCTGACATAATCAATAATATCGCCAAAATGAAATAAACAATGTATAAAAAACTACCCGGTAAGTGAACCATCATGTAAATCTTTATTCAACCTTGTCAGCAACTTGCAGGAAGGCTCAACCAAGTTAACTGTTTGATGCCCAATTTTTTATAATTTATCCCCTTACTTCGTTAACGACCCAATTGACATTACCCTGATGTGTAAACTGCACGATTGCAACACGATGAATTGAAATATTAAAAACAATATAGTTGAACATTCTTTTTTTACAACAAACGACCAAAGACCAAGCAGGGGGCCCATAATCACTACTTTGCGAACCTGTAACTTGTTTGTTTTCAGCGATGGCTTTGCCGGGCAAAACGAAGGGATTCCTTACTTGCGGCTTGCGCCAACAATCCTTTTGCAACTTGTATATAGCACCTTCCGTGGTGCAACCGCAAATCCTTAACTGCCCTAACAACCCCCATCTGGATTGCTCTAGGGAAAAGCATCCGCTGCTTAAGGGATAGCGTTTGCTATTGATGTGCCAACACCAGCAACAGCAGTACCTATAGGCCCAGCCGGGGCGTACACCACAAGCCCGATGGCTATTAAAAGCCCTACGATGACTGCCCATTCAGCAGTTTCAGCGCCTTTCTCATCAGCAAAAAATCCGATTACTTTGTTCATTATGGTTTTCATGGTTTTTCCTTTAAAAAATTAAAATTACCGTTGGTACGGGTTGCTTTCTTTGTCAGGGCTTCCTTCCCCCATAAAACTCCAACCTTCAGGGATAGAATACTCCCCTTATTTTTCAATGCTATAAGTACGAATACCTACATGGCCGGATAGGATTGCTGTCGTCGCGCTTTGTTAAGGGATAGCGTTTGCTATTGATGTGCCAGCAGTCCCGACAGCCGTTTCTATAGGCCCACCAGCGCCGTACACCGCAAGCCCGATGGCCACTATAAGCCCTACGATGACTGCCCACTCGGCAGTTTCAGCGCCTTTCTCATCAGCAAAAAATCCGATTACTTTGTTCATTATGGTTTTCATGATTTTTCCTCAAAAAATAAAATTACTGTTGAAACAGGTCTTTTTCCTTGCCACGGTTTCCTTCCCCAATAAAATTCCAACCATCAGGTATAGGATAGGATACTCCTGTTATTTTTCAAGACTATAAGTACGAATACCTATGTGGCTGGATAGAAATGCCAAGGTAACCTTGGATAACTCAGAAGATGGACAATGCAAATGTTTGATGGTGTGTAGGGGCAAGCCTTGTGCTTGCCCTTTGTGCCGTGTTAGAGGTTCCCATAAAAGCCAAAGTGTTCACTCGACGCACAATAGAGTGCCGACCCGTAGCGTAAGCTCGTGTAGTTAGGTCACGACTAGCCACAGTCCGTGCTTGACTGTAAGCCGCAATTATTGATGGGCAGGGTATACAAGGCTCGTGACCCGCTCTATGGTCATTAGGTAGGGTTTATTGGTGACAATGCGGGACGCTATTGCTTTGTCTATGGCTTTTAGTGCTTCTTCGTGATTAAAACGTCCCAACACAACGCCGTAATAGCCCGTTACGCTTAAAATAACTTCGCTAGAAAAACCTAGCGTAGCGAGCGCTTTTGATTTTTCAATCGCGTCGCTTTTCGAAATAGTTGATTCGATAATAACCAAGTACTGGGGAACCGCGGTAGATGTTGAATCGTTCCCGCCTTTTTTAGCCGATGCCAAAATATCGGGAGATTTTTGAGAAACATTTGAATTTGAATTGGCTAGGACAACTTGTTCACGATTATTCAAATCGGATAAAGATTGCGCAGATCCAGTTTCCAGGTGTTGAATCTTGCTGCTATCTTGTGTTAGCTGGGAATCCTCGAAACTGACCGATTCAGGATCTTTTAGCACCCAAACGACAAATAGCAACAACAGTAAACAGGCCCCTAATCCGAAAAACCGCCTTATCAATTTTCTATTCATCCCATTTATTGGAATATTTTCCGCGCCTAAACCGAGTGCGTAGCGCCCTCGTAAGGCTTTTAACGTTTTGTCTTCAGCGTCTTTTTTCATTATCTACTCGCAATATTTCGTCCGGGTTAAGATAAAACATGCGTTTCCACCCCTGTGTTCCAGAAGAATATCCCGATGCATCTGGGATAAGACTAAGAATTTCGTAATGTAAATGCGGCGGTTTACCTCTGGCATTTCCAGTGTCCCCGACTTTGCCTATCGTACGTCCTATAATTACCCATTGGCCAGGATTAACAGAAATTGAATCCAAATGAGCGTAATAGTGTAATCGCCATTTTGGCCCAAGTATCCAGGCAACTTTACCACCAAGTGCTGATTCCCCGCGATAAATTACAAGTCCGGAAGTAGCGGCTAAAACTGCCGCCCCCTTCCGCGCAAATATATCTATCCCCTTGTGGACACCCGACTTGCCCCACGGTTCGTACCAGAACGATTTGCGATCCCAATCACCGGCTGTTGCAGCCAGCACCGGAATTACTGGACTTTGTTCAAGAAATAGCCCAAAACAAAAAATAAAGCATACGACGAATACGATAACCATCATAACCACCTCAGATTTGCTATGTTTTCGACGGGTATTTACTTCTGCTTGGTTTAAGTTAGATATATCCATCGTAGCGTAACCCAACATTTGCTGGTTTGAATTGTTGGAGTTTGTCCCGCTCTCACCCCAATTTGTCCGGACTTTTAAAAATTTCCGGTTGATAATTGGGCAATCAATCCTTTTCCCAATTATCCCGCAATGTCACTGTCCTGTTGAATACTAGTTTGCCGTTCACGCTGTCTATTGCATCAAAACAAAAATAGCCTGTCCGTTCGAACTGGTAGCGGCTGTCGGCTGTGGCTTTACCCAGGCTGGATTCAACTCGGCACACCTTAAGAACCTGTAATGAATTCGGATTTAATGTGTCCAGGAAGTTTTCTTCATTGTCTGGGTTGGGATTCGTAAAAAGGCGGTCGTATAGCCGTATTTCTGTGGGCAGGGCATGTTGCTCGGATACCCAGTGGATAACGCCTTTAACCTTGCGGCCTTCGGGATTTTTGCCCAGTGTGCCGGGGTCGTAAGTGCAACGTAATTCGATGATGTTGCCGCTATCGTCTTTGACGACTTCATTACATTGGATGACATAAGCGCCACGTAACCTGACTTCGCCGCCGTTCACCAAGCGCTTAAATTTTGGCGGCGGATTTTCGGCGAAATCATCCTGTTCAATCAGGATAACTTTGCTAAAAGGCACATCACGGTTTCCTAATTCTGGCTTTTGTGGATGGTTGCTGATGACGAGTTGTTCGGTTTTGTCGTCAGGGTAATTGTCAATAACCAGCCGTAAGGGATTCAAAACCGCCAGCGCCCTGGGTGAGTTTTCATTCAGGTCTTCACGGATGCAATATTCCAACACCGACATTTCTATCAATGAGTTTTGTTTGGTCAGGCCAATACGCTCGCAAAAATCCCGAATCGCTTTGGGGGTTACACCCGCCCTGCGTAGCCCGGCAAGGGTGGGCATCCGTGGGTCGTCCCAGCCGTTAACATGTTTTTCAGCCACCAATTGGTTGAGTTTGCGTTTGCTGACGATGGTGTATTCCAGTTGCAAACGGGCAAATTCGATCTGTTTTGGGTGGCAGGGCGTGTTTAGTTGCTCCAACACCCAATCATAAAGCGGGCGGTGGTCTTCAAATTCCAGGGTGCATAAGGAGTGGGTGATGCCTTCCAGTGCGTCGGAAATGCAATGGGTGTAATCGTACATGGGATAGATGCACCAGGCATCGCCCGTACGATGGTGATGGACGCGGCGTATCCGGTAAATGGCGGGATCGCGCATGTTGATATTGGGTGCAGCCATATCGATTTTGGCACGCAGCACATACTGGCCATCAGCAAATTCACCCGCACGCATACGCCGAAACAAGTCGAGATTATCTTTTATAGCACGGTTGCGGTCAGGGCTTTCCTTGCCGGGTTCTGTCAGTGTACCCCGATAAGCCCTGATTTCTTCAGCCGACAAGCTGTCAACATAAGCCTGGCCTTGTTTGATGAGTTGCTCGGCATACTGATAGAGCTGCCCGAAGTAATCGGACGCATGGTACAAGCCGCTCCATCCAAAGCCTAGCCATTGCACATCCCGTTTGATGGATTCCATATACTCGATGCTTTCTTTTTCAGGATTGGTGTCGTCAAACCTGAGATTGCAAGTGCCGTTGTTTTCAGCGGCAATCCCAAAATTCAAGCAGATGGATTTGGCGTGTCCGATATGCAGATAGCCGTTCGGTTCCGGTGGAAAGCGGGTGGCAACCTTGCCATTGTGTTTGTTGTCCTTAAAATCCTCGGCAATAATGTGACGGATAAAATTTGCCGGGGGTTGGTTATCGGTTATGGACATTAGCTCTGTTCGGTTAGCGGGGTTATCTGGAAGAATACATGAAAAGGACGCAACGCAAGATTTTTAATAAGATTGTGGCGGATCAATGCGGCTGGTGAAATACTACTGTAATTGATGGATTCAGTAAAGCTGGGGTATTAAGGGATGTTTTTAGGCGTCTGATCAGGAAACACTGAATTGATCTGCTTATTTTCTAACTAACTTTATGAGTAACTCCTTATGAGACAGATAACCTGGTATTCAAGGTTTGCTAAAGCTTGTCCAAGGTTTTGTGGTCGGCCTATCGTTTTTGGTTTAGCCGTCGGGACAATTCTTGTCTGGATAATTACGGGGCCGATGTTCAATTACAGTAATACTTGGCAATTGGTCATTAATACAGCGACGACGATTATCACTTTCTTGATGGTTTTTCTGATTCAAAGCACACAAAACCGCGACACGGAAGCGATTCAAATTAAACTGGATGAATTAATTCGGGCTACTAAAGGAGCACACAATTCCTTGTTAGATATTGAGGAATTGGAAGAAATTCAGCTCGATGCGTTTCGGGCAAAATACGAGGCGCTAGCGGAATTAGCCAGAGAAAAGGTTGACAATGGAATTTTGGACACCGATACCCCAGAGCCAGACATTTAGTATGGAAACGACCGGATCAGGATTGATGGGTCGGTTACACCGGCGGTTGGTGGAGGCCGGTGACATTGATCTGTACGTTATCCCCGACTGACAATACCCCGCATTGATTATGCAAGGCATTTTGTCCGAAATAGACCTTGTTTTGCCATTTTCTCAAGCGGTTAAGCGTGGTTAATGGCTCTTTGCCGGTTTCTGCCGTCTCCGGGTCTATGGCGGGCACCGAACAACGCGAGCAGGGTTTGGGTAAGCGAAAGCCGATGGGGCCTATGGTGATTTCGCGCCAAGTGTCTTCAGCAAAACTTTTACAACCTGACACCACCAGATTAGGACGGAAACGGGTCATAGATAAATTAAGCTGCATGGCCTTATTAAGGGCGGCTAGCGAGTTTTCAGAAACCAGGAGGAAAGGAAAGCCGTCGGAGAGGGCGGTTTGGTCTTCAGGTTTGGCAAAACCAGGATTGACAGGACGGATAGCTGTATCGGGTTGGTAGACCAGCCGACAGTTTGTGTGCAGGAAACGGCTGAACCATTCATCCGCCTCAGCCGATACGGCTAATGTATCAACTTGATCGTGCCAAATCGTGCTATTAATGATGTCCCCTGTCCTAGGTTCCAGTTCCAGGGACAAGTTGTCCATGCCGGGTGCAGACAATATCAGTCTGGTTTCCGTTAGCGCGGTTTTTATTAAAACCATCCGGGGCAACCGGCGCTGGCTGAGGAATTGCTGTTCACTATCGACCAGCATCCATTTCCTGTCGTACTCAAAACCCGTTTCCACCACAGGCCAGCTCGATAGGCGTATGCCTGCTAGGGACTTGACCGGATAGATATAAAGGTCGCTGAGCACAAGGCTTGTCATATTGGTTTATTCGTTTTCTCGGCGAGGAAGCGGACAATAAAAATACTGGCTAGTTGGACGAAAGCGCCAATAGTGTAGAAATGAAGAACTACCTGAATACTAATTTTCGTTGCGTCGCCAGTAATTTCTCGGCCAAGTTATCATTGAGGCGATCGAACTTGATACCGTAAACAATTACAGCGCCCACTGATTTACGCACAATTTCACAGGGGATTTCAAATTCTTTGAAGTCAGCAAAGCGTATCGTTAAAAAAACCTTTTTGTTGATGGGCAGTTTTATGTTCGTTGCAATTAAAACGCCTCTGCTGCTGATATCAACCAGTTTTACCGATATATCCTGATTGCCACGGAAGCTAAACTTAAACAGGCCAATTTTACGTAATGATACGCCCATATCATTTCTGATATAGCGTATGCCCTTGCGTCGATTGACCGTAAATGGGGCGAGCACATGACTGTCAAACCAATTATCGACGGTATTTTCTGGATGGTCAGATTTTGGCATGGATATAGAGTCGTTGAAGCGTCAGTGTGACGAATAGTGGGGTAAGTATCGACCTTAAAGCAATATTTTTCAAATGCCGACGTTAAACTCTGTGATTAAAATATAAAAAATTGTTGAATCCGTTAAAATTAATGTTTGTTAATAATCCTTGCCAATAAAATGTGGTCGACTAACGTGTCTCTTCGAATAGGTTTGATTTTTTTCATTTTTTTTCAAATAGTTGCTCCAGGTTTGTTGTTTGCGAAAGGGAAACAAGCCTTCAAGATTGCTTACCTGACGCAAACGCAAAAAGTACGCCCAGCATTATCCAATCTTGATCCGGTTTTCGAACACAAGGGTATTTTGGGCGCTGAGCTTGCGATTGAAGATAACAACACAACAGGCCAGTACACCAAACAGCAATTCTCTTTGGAGAAGTTTATCGTGCCGGTAGATGGGAATGTTGCCGATACATTTAACAAGCAAATTGCAAAAAAGTATGCTTATGTCGTCACCAATCTAACTCCCGATTTAACCAACACGACCGCTGACCTGGCTGTGGCGGAGGTTTTGATTTTTGATGCCGCAACAGTCGATGACGCTTTGCGAAACAAAGAATGCCGGCCTAATGTGTTGCATCTTTTGCCCAGCCGGGCTATGCGTACCGATGCACTCGCACAGTACATGATGAAAAAACGTTGGACGAAGTGGTTCCTGGTGATAGGTATGACCGATGAAGATAAGCTCTATGCCGAAGCCATAAAACGCGCTGCCAAACGCTTCGGCATGGATATAGTCCAGGAAAAGGCCTGGGAACACACGTATGATGCCAGACGGTCAGCGCAATCCGATGTGGCTGTTTTTACCCAGGGTGATGATTACGATGTATTGGTGGTTGCGGATGAGCAGGGGCTATTTGGGGAATATCTGGATTATCGCACCTGGATTCCAAGACCTGTTATCGGTACTCAGGGTTTGGTGGCCACATCCTGGCATCGAACTCACGAACAATGGGGCGCCACACAGATTCAAAACCGCTTCAAGGAGCGGGCAGGCCACTGGATGGAGGAGCAGGATTATGGCGCTTATTTAGCTGTACGGGCGATTGGGGAAGCGGCGACCCGCACCCAATCGAACGTATTAAAATCGATTAAGGAGTACCTTTTAAGCGACCAGTTTACTTTACAGGGTTATAAGGGAACACCCTTATCATTCCGGTCTTGGGATCATCAGTTAAGGCAGCCAGTGTTGTTGGCTGCGCCCCGGTCATTAGTCGCTGTTGCGCCCATTGAGGGTTTTCTGCACCCCAAAACTGAGTTGGACACTTTAGGTTACGATCAGCCTGAAACAGAATGTCAATGGAGTAGGTAGTGAATAAGCAGGTTTTAAGTGTTATTTTGTTGTCGCTGGTGACGGCTTTGGCACAGGCTGAAGTCGTTTTTGTGACTTTGGAAAAGGATAATGCCCTGGCGCTCGTCGATCCGGTTGAGGGCAAGTTGATCAAAACGGTGGAAGTCGGTCAACGGCCTAGAGGTATCGCCATCAGCCCTGACAAAAAGGTGTTATACATTGCCGCTAGTGATGACAACACTATCAAAATGGTCGATACCGAGACCTTGAAAGAAATTGGCGTATTGCCTTCGGGGGACGATCCGGAAACCTTTGCGCTCAATCCGAAAGGTGACCGCCTGTATGTGTCCAATGAGGATGACAGCAAGGTGACTGTTATCGACATTGCCAAGAAAAAGGCCATTAAGCAGATAAAAGTGGGGGTGGAGCCGGAGGGTATTTCCGTTAGCCCCGATAATCACTGGATTATCAGCACTTCTGAAACGACCAATATGTTGCATTGGATTGATGCCAAGACCAACGAGATTGTCGAGAATACACTGGTTGATCCGCGTCCCCGTGCTGTCACGTTTACTGCCGACAGCACTAGCGCCTGGGTGACTTCGGAAATGGCAGGTAGCCTGATGATTGTGGATGCAAAAGCCAAGCAGGTTACCAAGCGTATAGGATTTGAGATTCAAGGTGTGGCCAAGGATAAAATACAACCAGTTGGTGTCGTCATCGACAAGGAAAGTAAGCGTGGGTACGTGGCGTTAGGCCCTGCCAACCGCGTGGCGGTGATTAATGCCCAAACTTATGAGGTGGAAAAATATCTGTTGGTTGGGCAACGTGTTTGGAATCTGGCGTTTTCACCCGACCAAAAACGCTTGTACACGACGAATGGGGTCAGTAACGATGTTTCCATTATTGATCTCGAGAGCCTAACTGTCACCAAATCTATAGCTGTGGGCAATTATCCCTGGGGTGTTGCCGTTAAACCATGAGCCAAACTTTGAGCCGACCCTTAATGCAAACCTTGATCCAAGTAAGGGCCTTAGCCATCGAAGATTTGAGCTTTTCGTACAGCGGCAAAAAAGCGCTAGACCATGTTGGGTTTATGATCCAATCAGGCGAATGTACTTTGTTGCTGGGACCTAATGGCGCGGGTAAGAGCACCTTGTTCTCCCTGATTACCCGGCTGTATGACGCCCGCAGTGGGCGAATCGAGTTGTGCGGGTTCGACATCAAAAAGCAAACAGGCAAGGCCTTAGCCAGATTGGGCGTGGTATTTCAACAATCCACACTGGATATGGATCTGACGGTGATGCAGAACCTGGGCTACCATGCGGCCTTGCATGGCATGGGGCGTAAGCTCGCGAAACAGCGAATCCAGCAGGAATTGGAACGGCTCAATATGTACGGCCGGCGTTTCGAAAAAATCCGCCAGTTGAATGGCGGTCATCGACGGCGGGTGGAGATTTCCAGGGCTTTGTTGCACAAACCTTCCTTGTTATTACTTGATGAACCCACGGTAGGCCTTGATGTGCCTAGCCGTCAGGACATTGTCGAACATGTCCACCGCTTGGCAAAGGATGAAAACATCGCCGTATTATGGGCCAGCCATTTGATTGATGAAATTTATCCCGACGACCGCCTGATTATTTTACATAAAGGCCAAATCAAGGCGACCGGATCAGTTAGTAATGTCCTGCAACAAACCGGCACCGCAACGGTTAAAGACGCCTTTTATGCGTTGACGCAAGGAGTTCAGGGATGATTATGCTGCATTACTGGCGTGCCATGTGGGGCATCATCTGGCGGGAATGTTGGCGGTTTGTGACCCAGCGCGAACGCTTTATTTCCGCCTTGGTAAGGCCTTTGGTCTGGTTGTTTATTTTTGCAGCCGGATTCAGGTC
>NZ_JBKKBJ010000069.1:0-4800 GCF_046714055.1 Methyloglobulus sp.
TCCTGTTTTAAATAATCTACCGCTTGATTACGTAACTCGACCTGACCGACGAAGAAATAGTCATACCATTTTAAGGTATATTCGATTGGGCCTAGTGCGATATAAGGCTTGTTGACGCGACCCTCAATTATCAGGATTCCCTTCGGTGGATAAGGTAAGGTTGCTTGGTCAGTGAATATCGAAAAAGACGAGAAGGGGTCGCTGTTGCAGCTACTGGCCACTAGGGTCGCAAAAAAAACGAGGAGTATTCTTGTGGTTGAGTATTTCATACAGGGCTATTAACTGAGCTTTAATAGGGGGGTTGGAAATAAACATTATCAATGTGTATTGGTTGCCCATTTTTTTCAATCAGTTAGTGATTGCTCCAATCCACCCAGCCCAACTGCGCTGAACTGAGCACCAGTATACCAAAGGCGATACGGTACCACGCAAATACAGTGAAGTCATGCCTACTGATAAACCGGATCAGGCCGCGCACAGCCAGAAATGCGCTGATGAAAGAGACGGTGCTGCCAACCGCAAACAAGCTGAGGTCATTCATGTTGAACAAGTCGCGGTGCTTGTATACATCATAAAGTGTGGCAGCAAACATGGTCGGAATGGCGAGAAAAAATGAAAACTCTGCCGCAGCCAGGCGGGACAGTCCAAAAAAAAGTCCGCCGATGATGGTTGCGCCCGAACGGGAAGTGCCGGGAATCATCGCCAAAGCCTGGGCAAAGCCGACTTTCAAGGCATCCTGCCAAGTCACGTCGTCGATGGTTTCAGCGCGTATGGTATGCTGACGGCGTTCGGCCCATAAAATCAACAAGCCACCGACAATAAAGGCCGAAGCCACCACAATTGGGTTGAACAAATACGCCTTGATTTGCTTCAAGAACAAAAAGCCCAAGATGGCAGAAGGCAGGAATGCGATGACCAGGTTTGTTGCCAAGCGTTGCGAGGCACGTTCCCTGGTGAGGCTGAACAAAGCATGACTGAGTCGGGTGCGGTACTCCCAAACGACTGCCAGGATTGCCGCAAATTGGATGACAATTTCAAAGACCTTGCCCTTGTCGTCGTTAAACCCCAACAGTTGTCCAGCCAAGATGAGATGGCCTGTTGAGGACACGGGCAAGAACTCAGTCAAGCCTTCCACAATCCCTAAAATAAGGGCAGAAATCAGTAAGTGAGTATCAGGCATGGTTTTGGGGCGTTGATGGTTAAGGTTTTTTGCTTACCGCTTCATCGATTCAAAAAATTCCGCATTGGTCTTGAAGTCTTTGAGTTTGCCGATCAGGAATTCGGAAGCGGCTGTTTCGTCCATCGGCTGGAGAATTTTGCGCAGGATCCAGGTTTTTTGCAGTGTTTCGGGATCGACTAGGTATTCTTCCCTGCGTGTGCCGGAACGGTTGATATTGATGGCGGGGTAAATCCGTTTTTCGGCAATTTTACGATCCAGGTGTAGCTCCATATTGCCCGTGCCCTTGAATTCCTCGTAGATGACCTCGTCCATTCTTGAGCCGGTATCAACCAGCGCGGTCGCTATGATGGTCAAACTGCCGCCTTCTTCGATATTGCGGGCTGCCCCGAAGAACCGCTTAGGTTTTTCCAGTGCGTTGGCATCGACACCGCCCGTAAGTATTTTGCCGGACGAAGGGACGACCGTGTTATAAGCCCTAGCCAAGCGGGTAATCGAGTCTAACAAAATAACCACGTCGTGTTTATGCTCGACCAAACGGCGCGCTTTTTCGATAACCATCTCGGCGACCTGTACGTGCCGGGTTGCGGGTTCATCAAAGGTGCTGGAAATAACTTCGCCACGTACACAGCGTTCCATTTCGGTGACTTCTTCGGGGCGTTCGTCGATCAATAATACGATGAGGTAACATTCTGGATTCTGGTCGGCAATCGCCTGTGCCATACTTTGCAGTATCATGGTTTTACCGGCTTTCGGCGGGGACACTATCAAACCGCGCTGGCCTTTGCCGATGGGGGCAATTAAATCTATGATGCGTCCGGTCAAATCCTCGCTGGTGCCATTGCCGCGTTCAAGCACAAACCGTTGCTTGGCAAACAGGGGCGTCAGGTTTGAAAAATTGATCTTGTTTTTGGTGTTTTCCGGTGGCTCAAAGTTGATTTCATCGACCTTGAGCATGGCGAAGTAACGTTCGGTATCCTTCGGTGGCCTAATCTTGCCGGTAATGGTATCGCCGGTTTTAAGGGAGAATCGCCTGATTTGGCTGGGCGAAACATAAATATCGTCAGGGCCGGCCAGATAAGAGCAGCCCGGTGTCCGTAAAAAACCGAACCCATCTTGTAAAATTTCCAGAACGCCATCACCAGAGATGTCGTCGCCCGCTTTTGCCTGCTTTTTGAGGATGGCAAAGATCAGGTCTTGTTTGCGGGATCTGGCAACGTTTTCGAGTCCCAGAGACTCAGCTATTTCAATGACTTCACTTATTTGTTTAAGTTTTAACTCGGTAAGGTTCATAGGAAAAGAAAATACATAAAGGATTCGCTTACGCGCTTGAATTTAGGAAGCCGTAAAACGGGTTTGGATTTAGGGGTGCGGTCTATCGGACGGTACGTTTTGACTACGCAAGCATTCTGTTGCGTATGGGTAGTATAGCGTAAGTATTTAGACCCGTCCAACTTTTGTGACGGAACTCTTTTTAATGGAATCGCTGATTTAATCAGCGATTCCATGATGTTCTATTTACAAATAGTTGTCAAGGAAAGCTGCGAGCTGCGATTTTGTCAAGGCGCCAACTTTAGTTCCTTCCACCTCGCCATCCACGAACAGCATAAGCGTCGGAATGCCACGAACGCCATAATGCTGTGGAGTGGCTGGGTTATCATCAATGTTTAACTTAACCACTGTCAATTTGCCCTGATAGTCTTTGGCTATTTCACCCAGAATTGGGGCAATCATTTTACAGGGCCCACACCATTCCGCCCAATAATCAACCAGCACAGGGCCGCTAGCGTTAATAACAGTCTCATTAAAATCACTATCATTCACATGAAGGACTAGGTCGCTCACATTGTTTCTCCGACAATCAAAAGTTCAACTATAGGAGGGATAAACTACGTAGTCAATCAATTTTCGGTTAAGCCAGTTTTTACGGTATGCTATAGGCCATGAATAATAACCATTTAACCGAAACCCGTTTCAGTAACCTTGAGTTGTCAGATGCTATCCTGCTTGGCTTAAAGGACGCGGGATTTCATCAATGCACACCCATACAAGATAAAACCCTGCCTTTAGCGCTACGGGGCAAGGATGTGGCGGGTCAAGCGCAGACAGGAACTGGGAAGACAGCTGCGTTTTTGCTGGCGACTTTTCAATACCTTATCCATGATGAAGAAGATACGGATACAGGAATCACGGATTCCGAAGAAGTTGAGTCGGATGACGAAATAGTGGTCGCTAAGCCCGCTAAAAGTAAACCTATCAATTACCCCAGGGCAATTATCCTTGCTCCAACCAGAGAATTAGCCATTCAAATCCATAAAGATGCGTTGCAATTGAGTAAACGCCTTAACTTGTCTTTCGCATTGATCTACGGCGGTACGGATTACCAAAAGCAACTGACTCAGGTAAAGACTAATGTCGATATTATTATCGGTACGCCGGGGCGTATTATCGACTTTTATCGGCAAAACGCATTTACATTGGATCATGTCAAGGTCATGGTTTTGGATGAGGCCGACCGCATGTTTGACCTGGGTTTCATCAAGGACATACGTTATTTGCTGCGCCGGATGCCGTCACCGGAAAAACGCCTGAACATGCTGTTTTCAGCAACTTTGTCATATAAGGTGACCGAACTGGCCTACGAGCACATGAATAGTCCGGTATTGGTCAAGATCGAAACAGAAGAAGTGACCTCCAAAGCCATCAAACAAAGCGCCTACTGCCCTTCAAACGATCAAAAAATACCGCTACTATTGGGCATTTTGAAACACGACCAGCCGCTACGCAGCATAATTTTTGTCAATACCAAACGCTGTGCGGAAGAATTGGATGCTACGCTTAACGCCAATGGCTATAAAACTGCGGCCTTAAGCAGTGATGTGCCACAAGAAAAACGCCAGAAGTTGTTACAGTGTTTTCAGGAGAACGAAATCTCCCTGTTGATTGCCACCGATGTTGCGGCACGAGGCTTGCATATTCCCGACGTTTCCCATGTCATCAATTACGACCTGCCACAAGACGTGGAGGATTATGTCCACAGGATTGGACGGACGGCGCGGTTTGGTGCCAGCGGCGAGGCCATCAGCTTTATTTGCGAGGATTATGCTTACTCAATGCCCGATATTGAGGCTTTCATCGGGCAGAAAATTCCGGTCAAAGCAATAGGCAAAGAATTACTCGCGGAGGTCATTAAGCCGGAGCGAAGACCCAAAGAATTCAGGTCAGCCCAGCGTGGAAAACGGCCTCCACACAATAATGGACGTAAAGCTAAAGTCCCGGCATTAGCTCCCGGAAATCCTCAATAGCGGGGAAGTCGGAAATTTCCTTCTTGGGCATACCCGAATCTGGGCGGCTTACCGACACCAGATGGGCAATACCATATTGACGGGCTGAATTCAATACCGCAAGGCTGTCATCAATCAACAGTGTGGTTTGCTTTTCAAAGGGATGTTGGTGTTGCAAACGATGCCAAAAATCGGTGTGTTCTTTAGGTAAGCCGAAATCATGCGAACTAACCAAATCATCAAAAAATGGCTGCAAACCGGTTTTTTCCATCTTTAGTTCGAGGCTGTCTCTATGGGCGTTGGTCACCAACAGAACCCGTTGCGAAGACTGTTTTATCT
>NZ_JBKKBJ010000070.1:0-3022 GCF_046714055.1 Methyloglobulus sp.
TTCGCCAACTTCAACCCGGCTTAATTCGTCAATGAGCACTGCAATTAAAAATCCACAACCTTTGGGTTTCTGCTTTGATCCAGAGCATACCGAACATTGCTTTATTGTCACTGTACCTATCTCAAAAGCAAAGGATGCCAAGGTGTTTATTTCCGAACATTTCCACTGGATTAATCCGGAAAAGGGGCAAGAAACAACCCCCACCTTTAATGATGTGGATGCACAATTAAAGGCAGTTTTAAACCGCCGAACCTGGGAACAGTTAGAAGAACACGTTAAGGCAGAATTTAATCGTCGATTGCGGAACTTGGGCGTAAAAACCGGACAATGGTTGAAAAAAGGGCAGACCCCCGTTGACCGAACCTTAGGTAAAGAACTCACTTTATTAGCGTGGGCATTAGAAGACGCAGACCCAGAACTATCAGTGACAGCCGTACATAACTGGTTAGGCTTAGTCCCTGAAGAACGCTGGTGGCTTTACACGATGACCAATGCCGCTACCGGCCATGCAGTCAATGGCCGCAATAAAGGCTGGCGTAAGGCTGTACGCTTTGCTTTAACAGAAAACCCGGTGATGGAAGGTGTATTGCGTAATCGAAAGGCAGAGTTTGAGCTGTCGCTAATGAATGGAAAAATGTAGGCTGGTAAAGCACTTGATATTAACCCTCGAATCCATTATTATGGCTATAACTATAGCCATAATAGAGTAGTTTCCCATGAAAACCAGTACCATAGCCGAGGCAAAAAACAACCTGTCGCAATTGATTCATCAGCTTGAATCGGATGATGCCATTCATCTTACCCGCCATGGCAAGCCGGTAGCAGTGATGTTGTCAGAAGCCAATTATCAAAAGCTCACCCATAAAGACAATAGCTTGTATCAAGCCATCCAACAATGGCGCAATAATAAATTGGAAGGTGACAGCGCGCCGACAGATATTGAGCTTAAAAACTTACGCTCGGCCAGTCAGGGACGAGAGTTTTCATGGGACGAATAAGCTATTTGCTGGATAGCAATATCCTGTCAGAACCCGCACGCTTACAGCCCGATGAAAAAGTATTACAACAGCTTGCCGATCATGATGGCGAATATGCAACGGCATCGATTGTATGGCATGAGCTGGTATATGGTTGCGAGTTACTGGCAGCGTCTAAAAGAAAAAAACAACTACAGTCTTATTTGGCGATGTTATTGGCTAATGGTTTGGATGTCCTGCCTTTCGACCAGGCCGCCGCCGACTGGTATGCAAAAGAGCGGGCCCGCTTGCAAAAGCAAGGGCTTACCTACGCTTATGCAGATGGCGAGATTGCCGCAATTGCCGTTAGCCAAAACTTAACGCTAGTGACCCGAAACACGAAAGACTTTGATGGCTTTCAGAATTTAGCTTTAGAAAACTGGTTTGAATAAGCTGCGAAATGCTGGGATTCGCTAAACGCTCTATCGGGTCGCACACTCATCCCAGCCTACCTAATACCTGACTTTTTACCCCACCATGCAACTAAACGATAAAACCTTTATTGAAACGCAGTTTCCGGTCTCGTTAATCTCCAAAGAATCCTATAAAGAACGTAAAGCTGGATCAGGACAGACATTAACTGGCTTGGGTAAATGGTGGGGGCGTAAACCGTTAATTCTAATCCGTGCCTCTATTTTGGGCATGTTAATGCCTGCCAGCAATAATCCACAAAAAGACCGCGAAATTTTTTTAAAAATTCTGACGATGGATAAGGAGGGCTTGTGGCAACGCCGTTCAACCGCAATCCCAGCAAAAACCCTTTATGACTGGTTGCAGCAAGCCTCTATTGTTCCCACGCTCCAGCAGTCATCGTTAGATACAAGTGCGATTAAGCACGTCATTCCGGCAGGGATGCCGGAATCCAGTCACATGGATGTGAATCTATGGTCTGGCATCGAGCCTGAATCAAGCCTCGGAAGTATCGGAGAGTTACCTTCCCTGGCACTGGATTCCGGCATCCCTGCCGGAATGACGCAAACCCTGTTTACCCTCAATGCCAAAGGCGGTGTATCTTGGACAAAAGGTATTACCCAAAGCCAAAAAGATGCAATTACCCGCCGCTATTTCGACCACTTAAGTTATGATGAAAAACTGGAATACTGTGATCGCCCCGAGCAAATCGAAGGCCCAAGTGAAACGGCATGGCAAGACATTAATAACCATTTAGGCACCACAGCAATTAACATTCAACAATTAATAGATCAGCTTGGAAAGAAGCGCTTTGGACATACGCCTAAAGTCGGCGATGCCTTTTGTGGTGGTGGTTCAATTCCCTTTGAAGCCGCGCGCATCGGTTGTGAAGCGTATGGTTCAGACCTTAACCCAGTCGCAGCCGTACTGACCTGGGCGAGTATTCACCTGATTGGTGGCGGTAAAGAAGTTCAGGAAAAAGTGCAGGCCGCACAACAAGTCGCCTTTACAGCAGCGGATGAAAAAATTACCGAATGGGGTATTGAACATAATTCGCAAGGATGGCGGGCTGATTCTTATTTGTATTGCGTGGAAGTTGTATGTCCGGCTAACGGTTATTTATTGCCGTTAGCGCCCAGTTGGGTGATTGCTGAAAAAAATGATATTTGTGCTGTGCTAAAACCTGATCATGCCAATAAGCGTTACGATATTGAAGTGGTCGTTAATGCCGATAAAGAAACTTTCGCTAAAGCAAAAAAAGGAACTGTTCAAAAAGGACGCATGGTTTGCCCTGAAACAGGAGAAACTTTTTCTATTCCAGAACTGCGCGGCGATAAAAAAATTGATGGAAAAACCGCTTATGGCTTACGTCTTTGGGAAAATGAAGACCTGGTGCCACGCCCTGGCGATACCTTTCAAGAACGCCTTTATTGTGTGCGTTGGGTAGAAAACTATCTTGATACCAATAGCAAAGGTGAGTTGGTTAATAAAACGCGTCGTCATTATTGTTCGGTCACTGAAGAGGATTTGCAGCGAGAACAGCGAGTTATCGAATTACTAAAAGAACGCTTTAGCGATTGGCAGGCAAAAGGCTA
>NZ_JBKKBJ010000071.1:0-2893 GCF_046714055.1 Methyloglobulus sp.
GAATATCGTTTTAATCGACGCTTTAAGTCGGATGCGTTAGTGCCAAGATTAGTGCGTGCATCAGCCTTAACACCGCCGATGCCCGGACGGTTGCTAAAATTGGCTGAAGCTTATTGGTAATCAGAAACAATTTTAAAGTTTGCAAAAAAACAATTCAGCGCAACTGCGTAAATCCAAAAGTTAAGAAAAAAAGTTAAGGACACCCCTCCCGCTGTCCTTTTTTTGTGTGGATAATCTGAGACATCCCAAAACCATTAAGGATGTCCATGAAAAACCAGCAACAAAACACCCAACCCAAAATCTTACGCTTACCCCAAACCGTAGCCAAAACTGGGTTAGGTCGCAGCACGATCTACAACCTTGTTTCCCGTGGCGAGTTTCCGCAACAAATAAAATTATCACCCCGAACAATGGGTTTTCTTGAGTCTGAGGTAGATCAATGGCTTGCAGGTAAGGTAGAAGCGCGAAATCAAAAGAGGGCTTAAAATGAGAAGATTAAGCACCGCCACGGCGGCGAACCGTGGCAGCGTAAAGATAATATTGCACCCCTATTTTACCTTAACCGACACCGCGCATCAACGGCAAAGGCTACTTGCGTGGCTCGTCACCCATCACTACGCTCGAAGCGCGGCAAAAACTCGACATCATGCACCCGGCGGCGCGTGTCCAGGAATTGCGCGGACTAGGGCATGACATCATCACCCATTGGCAAACTGTTGACACTGGCAAGGCTAAACATCGGGTAGCACGTTACGTTTTACTGAGTGGTGAAAACCATGAATAGTCATTCTGAGATCGATAGTAGCTTTAAAACCGCCATGCTAAACGCTGGCATTAACCCACCGGATAACCTTATTGGCGATGGGCAGTTACACCGCTTTTATGTAGGAGGCGACCGCAAAGGCACATTAAACGGGGCATATACCTTGCACCTTGATAATTGGCCTAGTGGTTTTGTAATGAGCTTCAAGACTGGCGTTACCTTCACCTGGACAGCAAGCGGTAAAAAGCAGCCAATGGCCGCCGCCATGAAAAGGCAGATTGAATATGCTAGACAGGTTAGGCAACAAGAGCAGGATAAGGCACACCAAGCAGCAGCCGAAAAAGCGCGTTTTATCTGGCAACAAGCCGCCAATAACTGAGCAATCGCAACACCCATATTTAGCGAGAAAGCGCGTTAAGCCACATGGGGCAAGGCTACACAAAGGTGTCTTGGTTATCCCCTTGATTGATGAGTCGCACCAGGTTGTTAACCTCCAATTTATAGCCGCCGATGGCACTAAGCGGTTTTTGTCCGGGGGCCGAAAAAAAGGCTGTTTCTCAACTATTGGTAAAGTCACAGATACGATCCTGATAGCAGAAGGATGGGCAACGGGCGCGAGCCTATATGAAACGACCTCGCATAATGTCGTGGTGGGAATGGACGCTGGCAATTTAGAATCGGTTGCAAAGGTAATCCGAAAGCTACACCCAACCGCGAAGATCATCATTTGTGCCGATAACGACCCAGTAGGCGTTGAAAAAGCGACGGTTGCGGCGTTTGCCTGTAATGGGCTGTATATCGCGCCACCCAATGAAGACATGGATTTTAACGACTTCATCAATGCTGGAGGGGTTGTTTATGGATAAGGTCATATCATTGAGCCACCAAGCCCAAACAACAAAGCAATCAGACGACGTAATTATTAAAGAATTAGCCGCACTCAAGCCTTTGGAGTACGACCGAGTAAGGGCCGAAAAGGCCAAGGAGATGAAGGTACAGCTAAAAACCCTTGATGCTCAGGTTACGGCATATCGTGAATCTAAGCAGGAAGCCAAGCGGTTGCCGTTTGATGAAATCGAGCCATGCCAAGAGCCGATAAGCCCGGCAAACTTGCTTGATGAAATATCAACGGCCATTCAGCAATTCATTGTGTTAGACGATGAGCAGGCACACGCGGCGGCATTGTGGGTTGCCCACTCGTGGTTTATTGATGTTTTGGAAATCTCACCGCTGGCGATCATTAACGCACCTGAGAAAGTTTGCGGCAAAACTCAACTGTTGAAGGTATTAGGAAGGATGGCTTACCGACCACTGCCAGCGGCGAACGCTTCACCATCGGCACTATTCAGGGCGGTTGACCTATGGAAGCCAACAATACTAATCGACGAAGCCGACACCTTCTTTAAAGACAATGCGGAACTGCACGGCATGGTTAACGCGGGGCATTCGCGTGACGGCTTTGTGCTGCGCAGTGAGGCTATTGGCGACAGCTACGAGCCTAAAGCATTTCCGGTTTTTAGTGCAAAAGCGATTGCTGGAATAGCCCTAGAAAAACACTTGCCAGATGCAACCATGAGCCGTGGCATTGTGTTTAATTTGCGGCGTAAGCTCCCGCATGAATCTGTGGGCAGGTTACGCCATGCCGATAAGGGCTTGTTTTCTGGCATTGCCGCAAAGCTGGCGAGGTTTGCGGATGATTACTCGCAACAAGTGAGGGAAGCAAGGCCAGTGTTGCCAGATGAACTGTCAGACCGCAACCAGGACAACTGGGACGGTTTACTGGCGGTTGCCTCATGCGCGGGTGACGAATGGTTAAAAAAGGCAACGGCGGCGGCGTTAAAAATATCAGGTGATTGCGAGAAATCGCACAGCATCAGCAATGAATTGTTGGCTGACATTCAGGATATTTTTGAAGCCAAGCGCGTTAGTTTTATTGGAACAATAGACCGTGCTTATCCGGTTGTCACAGACAGCCACTACAGGTAGAATGCTGGGCATCTGTACAGCTGGTGCAATCATGGTTATCGACGTGCTTGGGCGGGATGGTTTGCCGTTCCCGAAGTCACTTCCCGAGTTCCAACAACTTTTCCCGGACGAAGTGGCATGTGCGGCCTACCTTGAGCACGCACG
>NZ_JBKKBJ010000072.1:0-3233 GCF_046714055.1 Methyloglobulus sp.
GGCCATAAGACTCCCCCTCACCCCCAGCCCCACACCCGCCAGGGGCGAGGGGAGAAAGAGCCTCACGCTAACCCGAAGTGAATGGGAAAAAAGCCCCTCTCCCGTGAATGGAGAGGGGGTGGGGAGAGGGTGAATACGGCGGATTACCCGCCGCGCCGTTGTCGCCACGGTTGAACGGCAGAAAGCGCGTTGCCGCGCCATCTAGCCGCGTGGTCATATGCACTTCGCTATTACTAACCGCGAAATGCACCAATGCCCCATTGGGGGAAGACAATAAGGGTTCTGCGCTCCCCTGCCCCTTCGGGCGCGGCTCACGGTCAAAGCGGTATTGGTCAATTGCATCGTCAACCGATTGGGTGAAATCGGTTTTCAACTCCGCCGTGGCAACCGGAATTCCATTAAGGAACAGACTCAAATCCAGCGCGTTTTCATTGTGCAACGAATAACGCAACTGACGCACGACCCGCAGCTTATTGGCCGCGTATTTGTTGAGAATATCAGGATTCATTGCCAAGGCTGGCTTAAATTGGGCGAGCGCGAGCGGTTGACGCAAACCGAGCAATTCAATTCCGTGCCGTAAAACGTCTAACGTGCCGCGTTGGTTGAGAGAATCCCGCAGCCGCCCCAGCAACACATCAGCCGCTTGTGCGCCGTGGTTTTTTTCCAATGCCTCCCACGCCTTCGGTTGGGTTTCTTGCACCCAAGCCAACACATCCGCCTTAAATAGCGCCCGTGTCCGGTCATAGTTTTCCGCGTCGCCTTGCGAATACAGCCAGCCGTTTGCGGCCAGATGGTCACAGATTTCGGTTTCGAAATGGATTTCCTTGTGCAAACTCATACCATTAAGATTTATTGGGTTTCAGAGGGAACAAGGCCGAGTTTAACAGCCTAGGCGCAGGGAATTTTAACTTACACATTTCCTGGTGAAGAAGCGGTAAACTCGACACCATTCAACTCAAGGTAAACGGGTTCATAACCATTCTCGTCAGCCAAGAATGAATCCAGTGCATTAGTAAAAAGATGATAGCCCGCTTGGTTTTCATCATCCCATAAATGTTTGATAGTGACTTTTGTGCTCATTTGTAAGGTAACCTCTCTTCCTTTAACCCCGGCAGTTTTTCAAACTCAGGGTCTTTATGCACTAACGTTGCATCAAGTTCCAATGCAGTCGCGGCTATCCAGGCATCGGCCAACGAGAGTGGATGGGTAGCTTTTACCGATGCGGCAAGTATCAATAACTCAGGAGATTCATGTATCCATTGAATGGGCAACACCAAACAATCGGTATAGGCTTCACGTCCGGCTGATTCGCTTTCGTCTTTCCATACCCGATAAAATATTTCCATCAACGTCATAAAACTGCCCAAACACGGTAAACCACCATTTTCGGCAGCTAACAATAGTTCACTGACTCGCTCTGCACCTAACTCATTATCGCGCAAGGCCATCAAGGCAGAGGTATCCAGTAAAAATCCGCTCATGCTTCACGTTCACGGTCAATCCGGCGATCTTCCAACAGACGCTCAACTGCGCCGCCTTTACCTTTGCCCCGAAAAGCCGCAATGGCCGC
This sequence comes from Methyloglobulus sp., assembly GCF_046714055.1. Lineage (GTDB taxonomy): Bacteria > Pseudomonadota > Gammaproteobacteria > Methylococcales > Methylomonadaceae > Methyloglobulus. The sequence goes on from NZ_JBKKBJ010000072.1 coordinate 1,571, forward strand.
CTGTGCTGCCGCCAGGGAAGTTTGCTGCTTGGCTGTCTCCAGCCCTTGCGAAAAAGCCTCATATTCCTGTTGCGATACGACATAAACCACCGGACGACCGCGCCGGGTAATGGTGACAGGTTCGCGTTGTGCCGTGTCCAGCAACTCCCCAAAACGGTTTTGGGCTTCGACAGATGTCATGGTACGCATAGTTAAATCCTCAATTAGCTAATACGGCTATTATAGGCGTATTGTCGAGTTTGGCAATTATAGGTGATTGATCTCAGATTACGCCAGCATTTCCATCAACAATGGATGCCACACAGCACTTTCAATTTCGCCCATTTTGCCGAGTAATCGCCGTTTATCGACGCAGCGGATTTGGTCCAACAAAATGCGTGCTGGACGGCCATCAAAAATGACTTCTGGCCGACAGCCTAACGATTGCCCTTTACTGGTTAAGGGCACAATAATCACGCGTGGCAACACCGTATTAAGATCGTCAGGCGATACCACCAAAGCCGGACGTGTTTTTTTGATTTCCGTGCCGAGCGTTGGATCAAGATTGACCCAATACACGTCGCCACGCCTTACCATTCCCACTCTCCGCTATCCTCGTCAACAGGCAACGACGCCAACACATCGCTATCGGCTTCCGCCTGATAGCCGTCAAACCAGCCGCTACGCGGCACTTTCAACGCCTCGATCACCAAGGTTTTGCCTTCCACCCGCAAGTCCACTTCCTCGCCCAGACCGCAAGCTTCCAGTAATGCAGACGGGATAATCACCCCGCGCGAATTACCGACTTTTCTTAAATGAGTACGCATCGTTCCTGCCCTAAAAAACAATAAAAGTAATAACTATGTTATTACTTGCCATCTGAAAAAACAAGACCGCGCACATCAATTTTTCCGGTCACGGCGGCGAAAATTAGGGCGGTGCGGCGCTCTTGCAGCAGGGTTATGGCGACTTTGGCTTCGGCGGTTAGGGTATCAAGTTTGGCGGTTTTGCTGTCTAGGAAGGCGACAATAGTAGATTGCTCTTCAATGTTTGGAACTGTCATTACAAGATTAGCGACATCGTCGAGATTCAACTGGATTTTTGTTCCGCCGTATCCTTTGGTTTCAAGATAAGTTTTGCCCACAAAAGACATAGTCACATAGGCCGCCCATGCAGGCAATAGATGCTGTTGATTTAGTCGGGCCAACGCCACGTGTTGACTGACATAAGCGGGTTCCAAGTTTTTTGGAATTACTGCGACAGAGCCGAGATAGGCCGTAATCGAAAAAAGCACGTCGCCCGACTGAACTCTTGTTCGTTCACCTTCAATTCCTTCTGGCACTGTCACTCTTTGAATGTCTGATAAGTCGAGAAGAATACTGTCACGCGTCAGATTACCAATTCGTATAAACAAAGCCCCTTCGTCAGAATAGTGCTCTGCCCATCCCCGTGATCCGCTGGTCAGAAAAGATACGTTTCGTTTTAAAGGTAGAATTTCCCAATGCTCCGGCACTTCGCCCAGCCATTCGATACCGGAATCCTTCATCGGTGCGTTGGGGTTTAGGCCTTTGGTGACGGCGTGGGAAATAACCGCTTGCCGCTTTTCCTTGAGCAGTTCGATCAGTCGTTGCTGTTCGGCAATCAGCGCGTCAATCTTCGCGGTTTCGCGGTCGAGGAAGGCGGC
>NZ_JBKKBJ010000073.1:0-8854 GCF_046714055.1 Methyloglobulus sp.
TCTGAGCCTGACGCTATTCGAAAAAACCACGCTCAATCAACTCGTTACAAATATAGAATTCAAGTCAAAGGAACTGCAAATGCCTAACCAATTGAATTTGTTTGAAGAAATCTCCGGACAGTAATGATTTAGCCCAAAAGACGCATATGATAACCTCGCATCCCCTCTTGTCTTACTTGATCGGCGTGTTGTTCGCATGTGCCGGAAGCTATTTCGTAGTACGACCAGCGGTTAAAAAGCTTTGGTCGATTGCCAAAGAGGACTTCGAAACCAAAGGCGTCGAGATTCCACCGTTTCCAATTAGAGCGCATCCAACGATTACATTTTGGCAGAGTATGACCGAAGTGGTCATATACACCTCGTCTGTTGCACTCTCGAAGCCGGAAGGGATCGCTGTTTGGCTAGCCTTCAAAGCCATAATGCGCTGGAAGGCATCAGACAAAGATGACCCAAGACATATTCCTGGTAGCCTTATTTATATGTTTGGAACAGCGTTGAACGTCGGCCTCGGCGTTTTGGGTGGCTTTATTGCACTCGGTTATTGTCACTTTTAAGAACGGGGGAAAAGCTAACCAAACGCTGGAGCAAACACCGCTTCGCGATATGGCGAAGCTTTACGAACTGTCTAATTGTTTAGACTGGTAGGGTGGACACATGCTTTTCGTGCCCGCGCGGAATGGGTGACACTATCTACGATGGCTGTGCGGAACACCGCAAATGCCGGAAAATGGTGGGCAAAAAAGCCTGCCCACCCTACTGGGCTGGACGCCTTGAAATACGGCGCACCACCACACGGCGGTTTGGCTTTTGGTCTTGACCGACTGGTTATGTTAATGACTGGATCGACCTCCATCCGCGATGTGATTGCTTTCCCCAAAACGCAATCAGCGGCTTGTCCACTGGTTAGCGCTCCTGCGGTGGTGACAGACGAACAGTTGAAGGAACTGGGAATCCGGTTGATTAAGCCAGCGGGTAAGGAAAAAAATTAACTCAATGTTATCGTTGAAAGAACAAAATCATCCTGAACGCAGGAAATCTATTTATTCATAAAAACAATTGAATCACCAAATCGAAAATATCCAGAATGCTGAGGAAAAATTACAAGAGGCGGATTATTTTCTCGAGCTTATGAATAAACTTGATAGGGAAAACAAGCCGTTAACCGATAACCGAAACTATGAACAAGAATTTAGTTACCTTTTGAGTGCTTTTTTGAAGGCCTGTTATAGCGTAATCCAAATTTTACAACATGAAAAAGGGACTAGGGTAGAAGCGAAAAGTTTTGAATATAACCATAAGGATTTTTACGGTTCTGGAAAGAATGGTGGACTCAGAATCAAAACTGTTCATTTCAAACTGGTGAAACCAGATTTTTGTGGTTACGTTCCAAGTAATCATTTTATTCTTCTACCCTACGAAAAATACACTCCGTCTACCAAGTTTGATTTTAGAGGGGCTTTCTATTTTGATGGTTGCAACCAGACTGTGTGTCAAATGTGTTATTTGCATCTACAAAAAATAAAAGAACTGATTGAAATATGCTCTGTTTCATTGAGTAGAATTAAAAAATAATTGATATTCTGTTTTTCTAAGTTAGCTTATTGAGTGGAAAATTGATTAGAAGAAAACCCCAATGACAGATTTAGACCCCATCCAAACTCAGTGCTGCATTGTCGGCGGTGGCCCAGCAGGAATCATGTTGGGTTTTCTGCTTGCGCGTAGTGGCGTAAAAACTGTGGTTCTTGAAAAACACGACGATTTCCTTCGCGATTTTCGTGGTGACACCATCCATCCATCTACGATGGAGTTGATGCACGAGTTAGGCCTTCTCAATGAATTTTTGCAGCAACCCCATCAACCCATTGCCAAGGGGTATATCAATGTGAATGGACAAGTGCTGCAAGGCCCTGATTTTTCCCATTTGCCTACCCAAGCAAAGTTTATTGCCATGATGCCGCAGTGGGATTTTCTAAATTTCATAGTGGCACAGGCGACAAAATACCCAGATTTTGATCTGCATATGGGCGCGGAAGTCACATCCTTGATTGAAGAAAACAATATCGTCAAAGGTGTGCTTGCCCAAACCAAACAAGGCGCACAACAGGTTTTTGCCGATTTGGTCGTTGCCGCCGATGGCCGGAGTTCCATTTTTCGGGAATTGTCTAAGATGCAAGTCAAAGACTATCGCTCCCCGATTGATGTGCTGTGGTTCCGCCTGGACAAGCCAAAAGCGGAAACGCTTGAAGCCCTGGCGCGTGTGCAGGGCGGTAACTTCATGGTGACCATTAATCGAGGCGCTTATTATCAAGCTGCATTGTTGATCCACAAAAATGGCTTTGATGAAATCAAGGCAAAAGGATTGCAGTCATTCCGGGATTTGATCACCTCAATTGAACCTGCATTCTACGATGCTGTACAAGCAATTGATTCCTGGGATAAAGTAAAATTACTCAGCGTACAGGTTAATCGCCTGGAACGATGGTATCGGGAAGGTTTGTTGTGTATCGGTGATGCCGCCCACGCCATGTCGCCCATAGGCGGCGTGGGTATTAACTTGGCAGTCCAAGATGCAGTTGCAACCGCTAATTTATTGGTGGAGAAATTGCGAAGTGGCAGTTGCAATATCGAGGACTTGGCAAGAGTGCAAGCCCGCCGTGAATGGCCGGCTAAGATGACCCAGCGGTTGCAAGTTATGGCACATCGCGGATTTTTTGGCGGCAATGAAATCAACCGAACGTTCTCAGTATCCTGGCCTTTACGGTTATTCCTCCGAATGTTTGCCCCAGTTTTGAGGAAGGTAGCTTCACGAATTGTTGGCATTGGTTTTCGGCCTGAGCATATTAAAACACAAGCTATTCAAACTACTATTGCAATAGATCATTAGGTATCAACAGGGCAACACATTCAATCAGGAGTTGCAGAATGGAAAAACAATTATCAACCGCAATGGCGATATTGGGCTTATTGCTTGCTTTAGGTATGTCCAGCGCAGCATTCATTTTGGGCGTGCAAGCCAAAAAAGCGGTTTCCGGTCAGCAGTTGATTACGGTAAAGGGCTTGGCAGTCAAAGATGTGCAAGCGGATAACGCCGAGTGGACGGTTACGATCTCAGTGACAGAACCTACTTTTGCCCAAGGCTTAAACAAGCTCAGGGCATAACGCCCCGCTTTGGATTCGTATTTAATCAAAGAAGGCTTGGATAAGTCCGGTTGGCAAGAAGGCAGCGAAGCAGTTACAGCGCACATGGTAACGATCTATTTACCGCAAGGCGGCACTAAAACCGAACAACAAGGTTATGATGCCAGCCAAAGCATCGTCGTCTCTAGCAAAGATTTAACCAAAATTGAAGCCGCCAATAAAAACTTTCTGGCACTGCAAGCCGAAGGCCATCCAGTTACCGCCAGTTCACCGCTGTATCTGGTCAGTAATCTGGAAGACATCAAAATGTCCTTGATCGCCGCTGCCACCGAAAACGCCAGGAAACGCGCCAAAGAATTCGTTAAACAAGACAAGGTGAAAGTCGGCCTGATGCGCTCCGCATCGCAAGGGGCATTCTATATCCTTGCGGCGGGCGGCAATTCAGAAACCGATGATTACGGTGGCGTTTACGACAAGACTACGATCAAAAAGCTGGCAAAAGTGGTTGTAACTATTGTGTACAACATCGAGCAATAGGTTGAGCGTGTTTATAGCCAGGGTGGGTGGGCACCATGCTGTTCGTGCCCACGCGGAACAAATGCGCTGATGCGTGTGGTGGGCAAAACCGCCTGTCTACCTACCCTACCCAACTCCGTGACCCCTAATGGTTCGATGGGGAACAAAGAGGCCACGTCCGTCGGCGCGATGGAGGTTACCTACCTGGGCGAATCCTGATGGAAGAATGACATCGTCTCGATGCAGATGCTGCTAGGTGCGCGGCAAGAATCGCAGCAGCACCGCACCCAGCACCAGCAACAGGACACCGCCTACCACGGTTTCGCGATGGCCGCGGGCATCAGCATCGCGGTCTTGCAGGGAGTGTGTGATGCCGGAACTGTCGGAAGGCACGGGCACACCAACGCCGAAGGAGAACGATCCGTGGCGCGGGACACCGCCCCAAGCGGGCAGTGCCTGCCAAGTCACGCGATACAGCCCAGCAGACAGGCGCGGCATCACGGCTTCGATCATTCGGCGCTCCGGGTCGTCCGGAGCGAGGCGGCGGGCAATCTGGATATCCCTCGGTTCTTCGCCCGCCGACGAATGAACAAACAGCCGCACGATGGAAAGTGACGAGGCTGGATCGAGCGCGGCACCGAATGTCACGCGGACGACTGTAGGCGGATCCGAAAGCCTCGCCCCGGGAGCGGGCTGCGAATTCAAATAGGAAGCCCGCGTTCGCAGCCCGTCGGCCGCCGCGAACAGGAGCATCAGTGCGCCGAGCACGGCGAGGGCAAGACGGGGGATCCGGGTATCCGCGCCAGGCTCAGGCGGCGCTGCTGCTGCCACATCTCTGTTCGAGACCGCTTGTCTCTCCGAGATGAGGATCGACGAGCGAAGCACCACTGACTCCACCAAAGTTGCGTGAAGTGCTTCGTCCGGGGCTGGGTTCGTGCCCTCCATGAAGAAGGCCGCCGCTGCGCCCGACGGCTGCAAGAATGCGAGCCAGGCCAGAATGCCGAGCATGGGCGCGACGAGCGCGGTGGCAGTCCGGGTGAGGATGCCCGTGGCGCACCTAGCTCGTCGGCCACGAGCAGCACTTCGGCACCTCCACCCACGGCCATGGCCTCGAACGCCTGTTCAGCGAGCCGCGCGAGGGCATCGGCAGCGATCCATCCGGTAAACACGAGAGCCGCCTGGCAAATGCTCCCCATGGCTAGCAACGTCGAGAAAAGTCGGCTTCGAGTCACGAGTAGAGGGACGAGCGCCAGCGGAAACGCGACCGACAAGAACGCCGCCGCCGTCACCAGTGCAGGCACGAACAACGTGAGAAGGATGGGGATTGTCACGAGCCCGGACAGACCCGGACGCGTCCAGTCGTCCCACGATCAGATGGCAGCGAGTTGGACTGCGATTCAGTTCCACAGCGGCAGAAGCCCAGAGGCCGTGATGGCCGCCACTGCTGGGAGTGTGAGTAGCGAGAGCCCAAGCAGCAGTGGCCAAAATTCAGCTTCGGAGCTGCCGCTCGTGTGCGTCACGCGCCAGCGGCGCGCCGCGATCAGCAGAAGGCCTGCGAGGAAAAAAAGTCCCCGAGAGCAGCAGGGCGGATATAATCGTGCTTCGGAGCCACAGGAACCGTCGGTGATGCCCCCACGAGAGCTGCAACCGACGCACAGCCGAACGCAATGCCCTGCAGGATGAAGATGCCTCGTGCAACCCCGAAAAGCAGGAGCAGCAATCGTTCGATATCATGCACCAAAATTGACAATAGTTCGCGGTACGTCACTTGGCAACATCCGCCAAGTTAGCAACAAATACATTTGCCCAGTTTTGTAACACGTTAATTGTCCGTTTTATGCCTGGATTTGATCCAGGGAGCAAATTGGGGAGGACGTACCTCAGCTTTAAAATTGAACTGTCTGCCTACCAACAGATAGTGGGCTGGAACGGATGAAATTACAAGCTGATTGAACAGGAATTGAGGACGCTGAGCGAATGATCTCGTTCTTTTCATTGAAGTAAATCAGGACTTGTTCATAAGTTGGCAACTCTTTTTGGTCTAGGATAACGTAGGAACAAACAATGATCAAATTTCCGGGACATGCTAAACGTGCGGCAGCGCCATCGACAAAAATATCTAGGTAGAAGAATAATTGCGTACCCAAAGGTATGCCGTGAGGGACTTTCAAGTCAATTCGTAAAATTTTAGTAAAAACAAAGAACATAAAATCTGTCATTTTATTCACCCTGATAGGTTATGAAAAATATACAATCGTTGATTCAAATTTAACCCTTGTTGAATTAAACTGTGAATGATCTAATCCATCGCTCCGTTAGCAAGCAACCGCGATTAGTGAAGCGGCATCGAGGATAATCGGAGTTTAAAAACCCTCGATTCATCAAGCTCCATCGAAGTTATTTGCTATGTTCTTTTTCCAAATGCTTAAATCTTGCTAAGCAGCATTGTCCTGAGGGGTTTCTGAGTTCACAGGCGCATTCGCCTGATTTTGTTCGGTGCATGACAAAGTTTTTGATGGCTTCTGCATGATTAGTGTTTAATGCAGTCAGATAGTCGCTTGCATCAATATCAAAGCAGTAACAAAGCGTGTCTTTCTGGATTTCTTGATACGTCCTTAAATGCAGTTTGGGGGTGTTGTTTCCGGCGGTTGAAAAATAACCGGTAGCACAGTCTTTGGCTGGGCAGAAATAATAGGTGTCTGGATTAATTCCCTGGTTTTCTGGAAATCTTACCTGATGGTAGAGTGTCGGCATCTCGACACTTTTACAGGCAGTGCCACACTGAGGGCAAGCCTGTGTAGCGGGTTTCGGGTGACTGCCCGGACAACAATTTGACATGGCCTTGCCCTCTTGCGTTTATTGATTTGTTTGGTGTGCGGTTGCCGGATAACCGGCATCTGTGGCGGCTTTAATCAAAGCCTCTACACTGGTTTTTTGTGGGTTAAAAATAACATCAGCCGTTTTCGAGTCGTAATTGACATTCGCCCCTTCTACGCCCTCAACCCCTTGCAAGGCTTTTTTAATGGTGAACTCACACAGTGCACAAGTCATATTTTGCATATCCAATACGACCGATTGGCTAGTGTGTTGCTTTTGGAATTGAGCGGGAACGGCTGCTTCAGCATGGGCTGTCTGTAGCAATAAAAGAGTCGCCAATAAGCTCAACATTAACAATAGAGTTTTAAGCGTCATCATATTCTCCTTAAGCCATAAAAATCGGGGCATACCAGGGAAAGGCCAACAGCAGCAAGACTATCGCTGAGCCTATCCAGAAAATCATGCGCTGTTTGTGAATATCTTCCGGTGATGCGCACGATTCACCAGCTTCACAACTATCCGATAGCACATAGAGCTTGCGATACCCCAAGCCGATAAAAACTAGGGTAAGCAGGATAAAAAACGGACGGACCGATTCCATTGAGGTTAAGGTACTCATCCATGCGCCGCCTATACCTAGCGATAATAACAGCAAAGGCCCGACGCAGCAGGCCGATGCGCCAATAGCGGCTAGTGTTGTGCCAATTCCTAGCCAGGGCAGATCTTTTTTTGGGGGTATTTCATGTCCTGTAGTCATAAGAAGGTTCCTCAATAACAACTAAGCGCCTAGTCATCTGCATGAATGCAAAAAACATCAAATTTTATAAAGATAGGGTTGAAGTCTAAACCCTGTGCTAAGGAACAGGGTCAAGCAGTATTTAAAGGATTTTTTGAATACTCAGGATTTGATGTCAGTCTCATTGGGCCGCATCGATTCTTTATCGGTTGCGACACTTCTGATCTCCATGGATGGAGGAAATGCCGACGACTGCTGGGAGCAGTCGTGGCCGCCATCCCTGGCAGTCGGTCGCATCGGTTCCCTACCGATTTACGACACTCCCGCCATCCCTGGCAGTCGAAAGGGCATCGATGAGGGAACAATATTCTGTGGAGGCATCCATCTGACAACGTTTGACCAAGTTGCCCAATACATTACGTAAAGTAGTTAATTCCTTTATCTGGGCATCGATTTGCTGACATTTCTGTTCGGCAATTTTTCGCACTTCAGAACAATGAGTGCCATCAAGCGATAACAGTTCTGCAATTTCCTTTAAGGTAAAACCGGCTTGTTGGGCGCGTTTGATAAATCGAATTTTGGTGATGGTGTCGGGTGGGTAGTGCCGGTAACTACTCTGGGACTTTGCGGGTTCAATTAACAAACCGATACGCTGGTAATAGCGGATGGTTTCAACAGTCACTTCGGCCTGTTTAGCCAGCTTGCCAATTGTCAATTGCATTTTGATAGGGCTTTCTATATCTATTAAATCTGGGTTTGTTTTCTTAAATTCTTTCATGTATTTGGACGGATCTTTAGCTCCTATCTCTCTTTTATTAAGAAAATTATACACAATGGTTATATTTAAAGTCTTTAAAGTGGCTATTGTCAACTAAGGTTGAAATAGGTATAAGATATATCCACGAAATTAATGACCCATTTACCCTTATCAAAAAATTTAAGAGGTACGCTTAATTGTATGAATATTGAAGAGTTAGAAGCCGCCATTGCACACCTGCCTCCGTCCGACCTCGCTCGCTTTTCGCAGTGGTTTGAAGAATTTATGGCGGAACAGTGGGATAAAAAAATTGAGTCTGACATTCTAGCAGGTCGCCTGGATACGGCTGGAAAGCGAGCTGATGAAGATTTTGAAGCGGGTCGCTGCACTCCGCTTTGAACCGTTTCGCCTGGCCCGAGTTCTGGCTACTACCGCCATACCCAACGATATTCAACAGTTGGCAGATAAGAATTTCGCTTTACTGAAAACCGATCCTCACCATCCTTCAATTCGTTTCAAAAAAGTTGGTCATTTATGGTCAGCTCGCGTCGATCTTCGGTACCGTGCTTTGGCGAAGGGAGCGTACGGAAGGTCTCGTATGGTTCTGGATTGGTTCGCAGAGTATGATAAGCTCATTTAGTTCAGTGCGTTGGGGTTCGTAAACTCACCCCAACCTACCGGGCTAAGATTGAAATAGGTATAAGATATATCCACGAAATTAATGACCCATTTACCCTTATCAAAAAATTTAAGAGGTACGCTTAATTGTATGAATATTGAAGGGTTAGAAGCCGCCATTGCACACCTGCCTCCGTCCGACCTCGCTCGCTTTTCGCAGTGGTTTGAAGAATTTATGGCGGAACAGTGGGATAAAAAAATTGAGTCTGACA
>NZ_JBKKBJ010000074.1:0-5921 GCF_046714055.1 Methyloglobulus sp.
GCCAAGGCACCACCTCCCACCCCATTCAGGAATTTCCCCCGCTTGCTGCGCTTTTTCATGCCTCCATGGGCCAATGATGCAAGGCTTTGTTGTTTCATGGCTCGTCCTCCCCATTGCTATTATTGTCAGTGGCAATTTTAACGTTTTGGCTGGGCTTGCTCAGAGATTCCTTAAGCGTACGATAAGAAATTCGAATAGTAAAGAATAATGCTCAATGGGCTGTGAATCCGGTATGATTTAGATGAATTTTTGACCATAGTCTTTTGTAAAGCAGCCAGTTGTGTGCCGCAAGAGTCATCGCGAGGTTGTATAGACCATTAACCTATAAACATACGGGGAGAATACTATGTCCGTCACACGTCGTGAATTCCTGCTGAGTGCAAGCTGGGCAACCGCTGGCGCTTCTTTTCCGTCGCTTGCAGCAGCCGCAAACGATACGGTGCCAACATTCCAACCTGATGACTGGCTGTCAGTGCGTAACCAGTTTGCGTTGTCCAAGAAGCACATCAATTTTGCCTCGTTCTTCATCGTTTCCCACCCGAAGCCAGTGCGCGAGGCGATCGAACGCTTCCGCCGACAACTGGACGAGGAGCCCTACCTCACTGTGAACAACGGGATGTTTGCATCTGATGCCGAGAATATGCAGCGCCCGGTGCGCGAAGCGGCTGCTGACTATCTCGGAGGCAAACCGGAAGAAGTCTGCCTGACATCGAATACCACCACCGGCTTGGCACTGATTTATCACGGCCTACTGCTACGAGCTGGCGATGATGTCCTGACCACCACACACGACCACTACGCCCATCATGAAGCCATTCGGCTTGCCACGAATCGAGTGGGCGCATCAATGCGGAAAGTGGCGCTATTCGACCATCATGAACATATCTCTATAGACCAGATTATTGAGCGTCTGAGCGTGGCGATAAAAGAAAACACGCGCGTTGTCGGCGTGACGTGGGTACATTCCAGCTCAGGCCTGCGCCTACCCATACGCGGGATTGCAGATGCCATTGCCGGGATCAACCGCAAACGTCCGGAAAACAACCGCGTACTGCTAGTCGTGGACGGCGTTCACGGCTTGGGGGCCGTGGATGAAACGGTGGCGGAAATGGGCGCTGATTTCTTTGTCGCGGGTACGCACAAATGGTTGTTCGCACCTCGCGGCACCGGCCTTATCTGGGCAAAAGCGGAAAACTGGGCGCACTTGACGCCAATCATCCCCACGTTCTCAGGCCAGGAGCCCTATGACGCATGGATACGCAACGAACCGCCTAAAGGCCCAACGAAAGCAGACTGGGTGACACCCGGCGGATTTTTCGCTTACGAACATCAATGGGCGATGCCTGCCGCCTTTCACTTCCATCAGCAGATTGGCCGCAAGCGAATTGCGGAGCGTATCCAGGTGCTGAATGTACGCATCAAGCAGGGTCTAGCAGAAATTCCAGGCATCACAGTGTACACCCCGAAAGATCCCAAACTGTCGGCTGGTATCGTCAGTTTTACGATCCAAGGCAAGAAGAACGAAGAGGTCATCAAGCATCTTCTCGAGCAGGGCATCTTGGCCAGCATCAGTCCCTATGGAACCGCTTATCTACGCCTCGCGGCCGGTATCATGAACACGCCAGAGGAAGTGGAAAGCGCACTCAAAGCACTCCGGTCATTGAAGTGATCTGCGGAATTGCTAACGAACCAACGAACACTACAACGATGAATTAAAGCGCCTGAAAAAGGAGAACCCCTACTTGACAGAAGGGTGTAACCTGTTAAAAGGGAACAGCAAAGGAGAAAAAATGATCACACCAGAATACGACTTGGCCGTGGTGGGTGGTGGAGTTGCAGGATTGTATTGCGGAATGCACGCCGACCGCGACTGGAGCGTCGCCCTGTTCGAAGGCAGCCATCGCTTCGGAGGTAAACTGGAGACCGTTTCGATGCTTGGCTTCGATGCGGAATACGGAGCCATGCGCTTTGATCCAATTTTGCAGTTCCGCATGGGCGAACTTCTCGATGAATTGGGCATCGAGACCCTGCCTTTCCCAGAATATTCGAGTCCGCCGGCCCAACAACGCCGCTTGGACTACCATCTGGCTGCGGACGAACAAGGCCTGACGACCCTGGAACTTTACAAGCTCGCGATACAGCGGGTGCTGGAGATGTCCGAAGCGGAAATGCTGGCCCTGAGCGAGGAACAACTCGAATCGATCCGCCGGGAAAGCATATTTTTCGGCCATCCCTTATGGGAACAAGGTTTGTGGAACACGCTCGGCAGGGTTATCAGCCACCATGCCTTGCTCTACATCGTCATGGAAGGCAGTTTTTTCCACTTTATCCACGAGAATCCGGGTGCCGCAGCCTGGATGATCACCTGGGTCAAGATGCTGCAAATGAGCCCAAATCTCAAGACGATCCCTCACGGCATGCAATCACTGACCGACACTATGCTGGAACGTCTGCGGCAACGGGGTGCGGAAATTCACCGGGCACATGTGCTCACTGCCTTGGAACGGTGCGACCGGGGGCGGGTGTTGCTGCATTTCTCCGAAGGAAGGGCTTGCATTGCAAAACACGTCGTTCTGGCCTTGCCCGAGCATTGCCTAGTCCGCATCGACGGACTTCCGATGGGAATCCGGGCGATGTTCGGGTCGGTGTTAGATATCCCGTTACTCAAGTGTTTCTTCGTGGTCGAAGACCCGTGGTGGGCAGAGGATGTCCCCCATTTGGATATGCCGCATCTGCCGGCCCGTGAAGTGCATTATCAAAAACAGGACGGCAAGGGCTTGGTCATGGTTTACGCTGACCGGCCATACCTGAATTTCTGGAGCCAATATATCCGCAAAGGCTATGAGACACGGGCGGAGATCGATGGCGATCAAGGATTGCCGCTGGCATTCTCCCGGTTCATGGGCATCGATCCTAAACACATTGTCAGCTACGGGATCCGTCATTGGGGTACCGAGCCCTACGGTGCCGCCTGCCATCTATGGAAGCCGGGGATAAAATCCTGGACGGTGCAGGAAAGGGTGACTGCATTTTCCCTAGAACGCAACGGCCCTGCAAACGTGCATATTTGCGGCGAAGCTTTCTCGGATTATCAGGGTTTTATCGAGGGCGCATTGCGAACGGCTCACGAGGTGATGAGGAAAATCGCAACTACGTAACGTGGAGTAATACCAATCCCAATAAGTTCTCATTGTAACCTTCTCCAAAGGGAGAAGGCCAGGATGAGGGGATTCATATAACAACTTATTGGAATTGGTATAATGAGCAAGCCCAGTGAGCTTTTCGGAATCCGAGGCAAATGTGGCTCCGATTATCCCGGATTCCACTGCGTTTCATCCAAGCTACTTGCTTAACTTTAGATGATATACAGAAGTAAAAAATCCAACTAAATCTAAATGCTATTGCAGACCCACCCGAAATATGGTAAATAAGCGGAAACCATATAATCACTTGTTATGCATTGAGGAGGAACAGCACAATGATCACCCCTGAATCTGCTCCCAAACATCTTGCGTCCCTGATGGATAGCATCAAACACAACGCGGCATGTTACGACAGAGTCGCTGAGCGCGCTAAAGCATACAAGGGGGCGTCAGGCACGGTCTCGGCACTATCAAGGCAACCTTCTCGGTGACATTCCCTGCGCGGTTCAATGGCTCTGGTCCGCCTTTCTCGATGCTGTCCAACGCACTGCAAACTCCAAACCCATTACCCAGGAACACCTCGCAGAGTTAGCTGACAGAGTAACAGGTATTGCCGCAAATGCCCGCGTATTGATCGCCTATCTATCGGATCAATTTATGGGTGAACAGCCATTGAACTCATTGCTCGGCGACCTTGATGGGCTGCACAGAATTGCGGATTTACTGTTGGCCGATTTAAGACAAGAATAGAACAACGGCATCAACAAACGGAGATGTTTAATATGGATCAACGCCCCACACTGAAGGACATAAGACAAGCACTTTCAGACAAGAAAAAGTGGTATCAAGAGGAAATCAAGAGGTTGCGCTTGGAAACGCATAGTTATGCCGCTGAAGACGTGCGGCGCTTCCATGAATGGGATTCATGGGTTCCTGACCCCGATTCCGTGGTTAGATGTGTAATCATAGACAAAGGGGACTATTCTGATGTTTATGTTATGTCTCGTTCCGGGATGAGTGGGTCTGACTTTGAAATTAGCGATAGCAGAAAAGCTTGGCTCATCAGAGTAGATGATCCCAATTATAGTGAATTGGTTTTCTGTCATCTCGGCGACAAAACTTCTCATGGCCGTGTGATAGCTATTGAAGAAGGATAATTCGATTAGCATAACAACCGCATCAACTCGGATTGGCAATTCCGATGCTCTCCATTGCCAGCCGGGTAGGTCGGGCAACCGCTTTTTGTTGCCCGACATTTCAGTCTAAAAAAGCAAATAATTGAAATATAAAAATGCCGCCTAAGATTAAAGAACTTGTTCGTGATTTAGAAATGGCTGGTTTTGTTAATAGAGGCGGCAAAGGTAGCCATAGAAACTATGAACATCCAAACGGTAGCCGCATTACTATTTCTGGGCAACTCTCAGATGATGCTAAACCCTATCAAATTCGCGAGACAAAGAAAAAGATTGTGGAGTCAAAATAATGAAAGAAAGTGACCGCTATATCAAAATTGTTGAATGGTCTGATGAAGATGGATGTTTTGTTGGTTCTTGTCCTGGAATAATTGATACTTGCTGTCATGGAGATGATGAGATTCAAGTTTATACCGAGCTTTGTCAGATTGTGAATGAATGGATTGAAACTATCAAAAATGATGGAAAGCCTTTGCCATCTCCTACGGTGAGCAGGAATTTAGCCCTGTAGTGTGGGCAAACAGCTTTATCGTTTGCCCACCATTTGCTGATATAACGCTTTGCCCACCCGGCTTACCGTTACCCCGGCTTAAACTCAGCCAGTTTGTCCAGTAAAAAATTCAAATCCTTTTCAGTATGGTCGGCGGATACCTGCAACCTGATTTCCTGCTCGCCTTTGGGAACAACGGGATAATTCAGCCCGGTCACGAGAATATCATGGGCAAATAAATGGGCAACCAGAACTGATGTTTTAGCCGTATCCCTGACAAAGACCGGCACGATAGGATGTTTGCCAGGCTAAACGCGCAATGAAATAGTGTGGATTTTTATTAAACAGTTCCAGGCGAGGGGAGTCGCTATTTTTGCGAAAGCTTGTTTTGGGCATCCCAGCCCAAGCAAGCGGCAAAAACTTAACGCGACCGCCAATGCCTGCGGCTGCCCCAGCCGTCCTGCTTCTCTCGTTTTATACCCGACAAGGGGTATAAAACTTGTTTACGCAATGACTCGACGCGATGTCGGTATGCTTTGCATTTTCACTACGCAAACAACGCTTCGTGAAAACGCCCAGCCCTATCGCTTCTGGGGACTACTCGGCTCCTGCCTCGCAGCGAACGTAATGGTATGGACTCCTCGCCTTCCCAACGGCATCGCGATGTGCCAAAGTGGGAGGGTAAAACCACCACTTAACAGAAGAAGGGGAATCCGCCATGAATAGTGCGGCAATTGGCTTTGACATTGCAAAGAATGTTTTTCAACTACACGGCGTGGACGCAAACGGCAAGACCGTGTTGCGCAAACAACTCAAACGGAACCAGGCGCTGGCTTTCTTCGCCAACTTAGTCCCTTGCCTGATTGGTTTGGAAGCCTGTTCCGGGGCACATTACTGGGCAAGGGAACTGCTCAAGCTAGGCCATGATGCCCGGTTGGCCGGCCCCCAGTTTGTCAAGCCCTACGTCAAGGGCAACAAGGACGACGCCAACGATGCGGAAGCGACCTGTGAGGCTGTTGGCCGGCCCACTATGCGTTTTGTGCCGACAAAAACTATCGGACAGCAAGACATCCAGATGCTGCACCGGGTACGGGG
>NZ_JBKKBJ010000075.1:0-6476 GCF_046714055.1 Methyloglobulus sp.
CTGCACTTTATCGCCGATTTTAATTTCGCTGATATGTTCCTGGGGAATATTGATTTCCAGCCAAAGCTCATCCAGGTTGGCTACCCGATACAGCGGCGACATAGGGTCTACGTGCGTTCCTGAAACCGCCATTCGCTCAATGACCCTCCCCGTGATGGGCGACCTGATGCTGATCTGGCTGGCTAAACGGCCTGTGCTATCGAGTTGTTTGGCCTCGTTAGCGGCCATTCCGGCAATTTGCAGCAATTGTTTGGTTTCATTGGCTTCAATCAATGCGGCGTTATACAGGCTATACGCCTCTTGTTCGCTGCGGCCTGAAACGACACCTTCCTTACGTAATTTTTTGTCCCGATTGTAAGTTGCTGAGGCCAGTTTTAATGCGCCGACGGCTTTAAGGTAATTGCCTTGTAAGGTCAGCAAATCAGGGCTGTTAATCAGCCCTAAAACCTCGCCTTTATCGACCTTATCACCCACCGACGCACTCATTTTGACGACCAGTCCCGCTAGCGATGTGCTCACGATAAAGTCATGGGCAGGTGGAACGACCACTTTCTCCGGGGCGGTGAACAACGGGATATGGCTGGAGGGTTCCAGCTTGCCAATTTTTATGCCCAGAATGTCAATCTGTTACTGCGAAAGTTGGATGAAATTACCCTCTGCCCAGGAAATGGGGCTAATAGCAGACAAACCTAACATGGTAAGCAACAGCAAACTTTTTAGCTTATTCATGGCAAAACCCCCACCGCCTGGTTGTAGAGTGCAATATCGCGTTCCAACATGATTGCCCGTTCCTTTGCGCTCAGTATCGCTTGTTGTGTTGTGTCCTGGACTGTGCTTTCAACAAATCCATCAAATTGATCTCGCCCACGGAAAAACTAAGTTGCATCATGCCCAGATGCTCTTCGGCAACCCGCTTCAGTTCGTAGGCGATTTCCAGTTCGGCTTGGTTGACTTCCAGGTTATGTTCAGCCTCATGATGGGCAAGCTCCAAATCCCGGTAAAGCTGCTCGCGGTCTGCAATTAAGCGACTGAGTTCAACATTAAGGGCGGCGACTTGTTTGGTCTTTCAAACTTCGGGATAAACCTAACGCGCCTTTTGCCCGGTGCTGGTTCAGCACTGCGCCACGCCCATACCAAGCAAGACGAGTTTATCTACATATTGCACGGCCATCCCGTGTTAATTACCGATGCAGGAGAAACGCAACTCTCCCCTGGCATGTGCGCGGGGTTTAAAGCGGGTACGGGAAACGCGCACCAGTTGCTTAATCGCACTAGTGAAGAAGTGAGCTACCTTGAGGTTGGTGACCGCAGCGCGGGAGATTCCGCCCAGTACCCCGACGATGACCTACAGGCACTGCTTGTCGAAGGCAAATGGCAGTTTGCACACAAAGACGGTTCGCCATATTGAAGTCCGCGCTAATTCTGCCTTAGGGCTATTCATCAAGGAAGTTCACATGCAACATGTTTTAATCATTCATGAGGTCGAGGCTTATCCAGCATGGAAGGTTGTTTTTGACCAAGTGGTAGACATTAGAAAACGTGCTGGAGAAATCAGCTACCAATTGCTACGATACGACAACGATGCAAATAACATCGTCCACTTCTCGGAGTGGTCTTCGTTGGACAATGCCCGCCGTTTCTTCGAGTCTCCAGAGTTGGTGGAAATCAGGAAAAAGGCTGGCGTAAAAGCACCAGACTTTATTTACCTACAAGAGATAGAGCGTGGTGTGTTGTAGCTCTAACACTGCGTTCGAGAGGGACGCGCCAAAAGCGGCGCACCTCACCGCTTTGCGTTATTTTCCTTAATTAACCCACATAAATAATCAACAGGATCGATTACAGCCACCATTCCTTGCTATATCTGAAATCCAGATCAATACAAAATAATGGACAAACCCTACTCCCAAGCCTGCGAAAATAATAAAGCCCCTATTTTGGCGATCATCAGGAATGCGTTCAGCCAACCTGCTACCGTTTGGGAAATCGGCAGCGGCACAGGGCAACATGCTTGTTATTTTGCCAGCGAGCTTCCGCACCTTATCTGGCAGCCTACGGATTTGGCCGAGAATCTTCCCGGCATCAATGCATGGCGGGATGAAGCGCAGTTGCCTAACCTTATCCAGCCGCTAGTCCTCGATGTCACCGATCCTGTCTGGCCTTGTGATGTAATAGATGCGGTGTTTACTGCCAATACCCTGCACATTATGAGCTGGCAACAGGTTGAACTATTGTTTGAACGTTTACAAACTTATCTAAACCCGTTGGCGCGGGTTTGTATTTACGGCCCTTTTAACTACAACGGCAACTATACCAGCGACAGTAACGCCCGATTCGATCAATGGTTGAAAAGCCGTGATCCATTGAGCGGCATCAGGTATTTTGAAGCGGTGATAACTTTGGCTAAAAGTGCTGGACTTAAGTTACTTAATGACAGCGCCATGCCAGCGAATAATCGGCTGTTGGTATTGCAAAAATCAGGCAACATAATAAACCAGCCGATTACAAGGGACTTAAGTTAAACAAAAAAGCATCATACCGGCATGGATTGCCAATGGTCGTAGGGGCAATCCCTCGTGGTTGCCCTGGGGATGTCAAGGGATTGCGTTGAGGGCAGGAACAAGGCCTGCCCCTACGTCTGAACCCTTGCTAATCAGGACTAAATTTCACTGCTTTCCAGTACAGGCAGCACCCAATACTGAATCCCGGCTCCAGAAAACTCTTCTTTCAACCGCTTTAACAAAAGCCCAGTGCCATCTTCATCAATATGAATCTGGAAACAAACTTGTTTCTGACGACCGCTTACTTGCTCAGCCAATGACAAACCCTTGTTTTCATGATGATGCACGTTGACTGGAAAGCTGCTGAAGCCGTGTTCGGATTCCAGCGTCAACAGGCAATCGACCACGGCTTCTTCCAGGCTTGAAGGCGCATTAAGTATAACCAGACAATCTTTCATCACACAACCTCCTTGGCTAGTCCAAACCGTTTAAACAGTATGGGTAATAGGAATAAGGTCAGGAAGGTGGAGGATACTAGCCCTCCAATCACCACGATTGCCAATGGCCGTTGAATTTCTGAGCCGGGGCCGGTGGCAAACAATAGGGGAATCAAACCAAAAGCGGCAATGCTGGCGGTCATCATAACGGGTCGTAAGCGCCGGGCAGATCCGATAACCACGACTTTAGCCATGTCCATGCCGGTCACCAAAAGTTGATTGAAATAGCTTACCATCACCACGCCATTCAGTACGGCAATCCCCAACAGCGCGATAAAACCCACCGAAGCGGGTACGGACAGATATTCACCCGATACCCATAAGGCAAACACACCGCCGATCATCGCTAAAGGAATGTTGGAAAGCACCAATAGCGCCTGTCGTACTGAGCCGAAGGTTGAAAACAGTAACAGAAAAATCAGCCCTAGCGACACCGGAATCACCAATGACAAAGTAGCTGCCGCACGTTGTTGATTTTCGAACTGGCCGCCGAATGCCACGGTATAACCCGTGGGCAACAAAACTTTTTCAGCAACGGCTTTTTTGGCTTCATCAACAAAACCGACCAAATCCCGTCCTTCAACATTACTGCTAACCACCACAAAACGTTGTCCCTTTTCCCGTGCTACTGACACCACGCCTTCCAGTTTTTTTATTTTGGCAATGGCGGTAATCGGCACATGTCCGCCATTCGGCAAAGTGATTTGCAGGTTATCAAAATTGGTAATATTACTGTTACCGCGCAAGATTAACGGTGTGCGTTTAATGCCTTCCTGAACAATACCCAGTTTTAAACCTTCAATCTGGGCGCGTAACAGGGTTTCAATGCTGTCGCTATCCAGACCCAAACGCCCCACTGCCGATTTATCAATGCCTACAGATAAAAACTGCATACCCTCATTCTGTTTGGTAAAAACATCAGAGGAACCGGGTATGGCTTTCAATACAGCGGCTATTTGTGCCGCTTTCTCACTTAAGACTGCGAGGTCCGCGCCGAATAATTTAACCGCCACATCGCCGCGCGTACCCGTGAGCATTTCTGAGACCCGCATTTCAATCGGTTGGGTAAATTTGAAGGCAATTCCCGGCGTTTCCGCCATGACTTTGCGAATTTCTTCAATCAACTCTTCTTTACTGTGCATCCGCCATTGCGCTTTAGGTTTCAGGATCAAAAAGGTATCAGTATCATAAAAACCCATCGGATCCAGCCCCAACTCATCAGCGCCGACGCGGGCGACTATACTGACGATTTCAGGCACATTTTTGAGCAAGTTTTTTTGCACCTGTCCATCCAGCGTGACCGATTGTTCCAGCGTAATCGACGGCAACTTTTCGAGCTGTATAATGATGCTGCCTTCGTCCATTGTCGGCATGAAGGTGCTGCCAATCCGGGTAAACACTAAAGCGGTGATGACCAGTAATGCGCCTGCTATGATAAAAATCTTTTTGCTATTGTCCAGGCACCATAACAAGGTGGGTTGGTAGAGGGCGAGTAACTTACGTGGTAGCCAAGGCTCCTCATGCGTCACTTCCTTGAGCAAAAACGAAGCCAATACCGGAATGACGCTTAACGATAAAATCAGCGAACCGCCCAGCGCAAACACGATGGTCAAGGCAACCGGGGTAAACAACTTGCCTTCCAAGCCTTGCAAGGTCAGCAAAGGTAAAAACACAATGATGATAATCAAGATACCTGACGTGACTGGTACGGCAACTTCGCGGGTCGCCCGGTAAATGACATGCAAGCGCGGCAAGCGTTCGGCTTTTTCCTTATGCGCCAGATGGGTGATAATATTTTCGACCACGACCACCGCCGCATCGACCAGCATACCAATCGCAATCGCCAAACCGCCGAGGCTCATCAGGTTGGCCGACATGCCGATAACCTTCATCAGTATAAATGTCACCATCGCCGCCATTGGCAATGCCAAAGCGACGGTAAGCGCAGCGCGTAAGTCGCCCAAAAACAATATCAGTAAGATCACGACCAGCACGATGGCTTCCATGAGCGCATGGAACACCGTATCGACGGCCTTATCCACCAGATCGCCGCGATTATAAAAAACCTCTAGCTTTACGCCGTCAGGAAAACCCGGCGTGATTTCTGCCAGTTTCTGCTCAATGCCGACGATGGTTTGCCGGGCATTCGCACCGCGTAGGCTCAGCACCAAACCCGTGACCGCTTCGCCTTTGCCGTCTTTACTGACCGCGCCATAGCGGGTCAACGCGCCTATCGACACATCGGCCACGTCGTCGACGGTAATCGACATGCCTTGATTAATATCGACCACAATGGCTTTTACATCGTCTAGGGTTTTAATACGACCTTCGGCTCGGACTATCAACGCTTCTTCGCCCTCTGTCATGCGTCCCGCGCCATCGTTACGGTTATTGTTTTGCAACGCGCTAATCAACTTATCAATGTTAATCCCACGCGCTGACAATCGTAAGTTGTCAGGCATCACGACAAAACTTCTGACCAAACCGCCTAATGAATTCACATCGGCCACACCTGGAACTGTCCTAAGTGCCGGACGGATAACCCAATCCAGTAAATCGCGCTTTTCCATCAGGCTTAAACCGCCGCCTTCGATGGAGAACATGAACATTTCCCCCAATGGCGTGGTCATCGGCGCAATACCGCCTGAAACACCGACCGGTAAATCTCCCCACATCGTATTCAGGCGTTCGGAAATTTGCTGCCGCGCCCAATAGATATCGGTGCCTTCTTCGAAATCGACGGTTATATCGGTTATCGCGTATAGAGCAATGGAACGTAGCATGGTTTGATGCGGGATACCAAGCAGGTTAATTTCGATAGGCGCTGTAATCCTGGCTTCAACCTCTTCCGGGGTCATGCCGGGCGCTTTGACGATAATTTTTACCTGTGTGGGCGAGACCTCAGGGAAAGCGTCGATAGGGATGTTTTTGAACGCATAATAACCCCCGCCTGCCAGAAGAAACACGGCTAACAGGACGAGTATCCGTTGGCTGAGCGCAAAACGTATTAGCCCCGCCATTTATTCACCGCTCCCTAAGCCCAGCCACACAGCCTTGAGCGCCACCGCATTATTGATGGCGATCTCTTCATTGCCGGAAAAATTGCCGCTAATGACCGATCCGCCTGATTGTTTGCCCAATATGCTGATTTCGCTAACCCTGAAACTGTCTTTATCCCTGATAAAAACGTAAGTTTTACCTTCATTATGGGCAATCGCGGCATCAGGCAGTTTGTAAGTATTTGCATCAGTGGTTTGAATGACCTGAATAGTCACCTTTTGCCCAACACGAACTGTAGATGGATTATCCTGAATGACTGCTCTCGCCAAAATCGTCTGGTTTTCAGGGTTCACACTTTGGCCTAATACCTTGATTTCTGCATCAGCTAGACCGTTTTCCACCTGCACTTTATCGCCGATTTTAATTTCGCTGATATGTTCCTGGGGAATATTGATTTCCAGCCAAAGCTCATCCAGGTTGG
>NZ_JBKKBJ010000076.1:0-2527 GCF_046714055.1 Methyloglobulus sp.
GAAGATAACTGCTGTTATACCTTAGTCCAGCAACTCCGGGCGGCTATTCAAGGATTGCCTTTTATGCCGATCCGTTCGGTACAAGGGACAGATTTCCTTAAGCTGCACCCTGAATTTAAAACGATGATCTGTCCTTTTACCGGCGAGCAACTGGTTTTAGTACCTGCGCTCAAACTCGATGTCGCTCTTATCCATGCCCATTATGCCGACCAGCATGGCAATTTGCATATTGAAGGGCCTCCCGTGGCCGACATTTTTTTTGCTAAGGCATCCAAAAAAGTCATCGCTACGGTTGAAGAAATAATCCCTAATCAGGAACTGGCAAAAAAGGGCGTAACGATTCCCTATTTTTATGTCACCGCCATTTGCGAGGTACCCTACGGCGCACACCCGACATCCTGCTACCCGCGTTATGCTTATGATAGGGAACATACGGCGCACTATTACCAGGCAGCAAAAAACGGCGGTGATAGTTTCCGTGAGAATTACCTCAATCCTTTTGTTTATGATTGTAAAGACCATGCCAGTTATATAAATTTGATAGGCGGTCAAACCAGACTTATCCGCCTCGAACAATGGAATGGTGGCATCGATCAGTGGATGCAGCTTTATGAATAAGGCAGCAAAAATAAACAGCTGTACACTCGGCGAATTGATGATTTATCAAATCGCACTGTCGATAGAAGATGGGATTTTAGCTTTTCACGGTTTCGGTTCACCGCTTGTCCAGTTGGCATTGCATCTAGCTAAGCGTAGTCATGCCCCTAACTTGATACTGGTAGCAGGGGCAACGTATGGAATTAATCCAACTCCTCCTTTCTTAACGCCCACTACGAATGATTTCGTAATGAATCGTGGCGCTGAGTGTCATTTATCGATTGAAGAGTTATTCGATCTTGCTGCGAGTGGACGATTAGGGAGGATGTTTTTGTCGGGTTTGCAAATTGACCGTTGGGGCAATATGAATGTCACCCGTTTGGGAAATGATGACCGGCTTACATTAAAACTGCCCGGAGGAGGCGGAGGTTGCAATTTGTCATGCGACGCAGGCCATATCACAATTTGGACTGCGGCACATCGCACCCATGCCGACGAAAAAGGCCGTCGTCGTTACCGACTGGTTGACCGTTGTGATTTTATCACCAGTGTGGGACATCGTACGGCAGAAGAGTTGCCGCGTTCCAACCTGTCTTTTCGAGGGCGTGGGCCGGATTGCATCGTTACCGATCTCGGCATTTTTGGCTTTAATGATGAAGGTCATGCGCGATTACGTGCCATTTATCCAGACACCAGCGTTGAGTTAGTTGCCGAAAATACAGGATTTGATTTTCCTGTCGCCGACAATCTGACCATAGCAGACTTGCCGGATGTTGAAATGATCGAGTTTATCCGCCGTCTGGATCCTCTAAAAATTCATGAACGCGAACTCAATCATGATGATCGAGGGCGAACTTTTGAACTGAACGGGGCTTAGCGAATGAACGGGGCAATTCTTCAAGTGGGTGATTTAAAGCAGCGGCAAAACTTTGTGCCTTTACCGTACCGTTGCGTAAGCTTTCAGCCCTATGACGGTGAAATGGATGCTGCTGTGATAGAGCGGTATATTTTGGATAGGGAAGTGTATCGGCGCACGGATATTATTATTTTGCACACAGCCCGCCAAGAATATGCGGTAGTAGCCGTACAGCGCGCCAGCTCGGAAACATTATTCACCGTCATTGAAAAACTGGAAATATTAGCCTTGCCTGATGACTGCGTTTTTATCGCCGACCCTGAAACCGATCCGGGTAACCGCTCTGCCTTGGGCAAGGCGGCTTTGAAATATCAAGTTTCACCGCAACAGACGGCAATTGTGGTCGGTGCATTTGACCATATCAACATTATTCATCATCCCAACCCTTTTGTGTTACGGGTAATCGAAGTTATTCCGCCTGAACCACCCAAACTTTATCACATGGTTGAACAGGTGCTCAGTTTTGCCGATTTGCCACCTATCGTCCTGGAATTAGAAACGATCGATCTGCGTGATCTTGCCAAAACGGTAACCCCAGAAGCTTATTTAGTGCCATGCCGGTCAGGCGGGCTTACTGATTTGAGTGCACCGGTTTATTTTCTGGACGAGCGCCCTGAACAACGTCAGCAGTGGACTTTGCTCGGCTGTGAGCGTAGCCTGCAATTCCATCGCCATTACTACGGAGACGAGCCGCCACGAGTAGAAATGTGTCCAAGACGATTACAAAAACCGGACAATAAAGCTACCTTTCTCAAGTGTTGCTTATTGGAATATGACTTTGAACAAGAAGGTAACACCGTAACCGTGCCGTGGGGAACAGATTTGGGCATGATTGAAAAGGCTTTACGTCAATTATTTGTTGGGAATTCAAGGCATGGCTGAACTTGCGTGGGAAAATATCATAACAAACCAGCGAAATTCACGAGAGATAAAACCTCGCAAAAGCGGTTGCACGATGGTGATGGATGTCGGAAAAGGGCTGCACGAAACCCAAAGCATCCTGCAAGCCTGTGC
>NZ_JBKKBJ010000077.1:0-23426 GCF_046714055.1 Methyloglobulus sp.
TAAGAAGACTGCTTAAGAAAGTGTCCGGTTTTAGTTGACCATTACATAAAGACCTTTGGACTGTGCTGAGCGATAAAGAGAGAGTCATTCTCGCAAACACTGACGTCTTCTCTCAAACCAGAGGCATACCTGAAGCATCGGTACAAAGAAATTCAGAGGGGGGATATCTTATATTGGTCGATGTGCATTTATTTAGGTTCATCTTTAGCCTTACCAAATGTATCTTGCCTGTCCTAAAGGGCAGCGGGTCGTCCTGTTTTGTCGATATTAAACTAAACGGTTTGCGAAAGTCAGTAAAAGCCGCATGTGAGGTAGGGCGTTTTTATGGCGTACTATGGCAGTATCTCGCGATGGGCGGAACTTTTGATGGCATGATCCAAGAACATTCTATCCAAGACACTCCAGCCTTCGGCTCCTTTGACCACCACTTGCTAGCCCAAACTGTGGCGAATCTAGAGCAGTTTATTATCGCTCACGAAATAGCGCATGTCCTACTCGGTAACACAGGACAGTTAAGCAAACGAGACGAAGAATTTGAAGCGGATGCGCTAGCTCTTGAGTTAGTACTACGAACTACTGGCAAGCATCGGTTCCTCAATATGCCAGAAGCCGCGCCATGGCGAATGGAAGGTGCTTTGATGCTGCTTAGCTTTCTTGAGTTCTTGGAGAAATGCGCAAAGATACAGCTTGACGGAAGCGATGATCAACATCCGTCCGCCTCAGAACGTATCGAGAATTTAGCACAACGTCGATCGATGGATTTGATGTTTAGGATCGACATTGTTAGGCTGGGTCTGCCAACGGATACCCACGCATTTTCAATAACCCCTGCCGTGCGCAGATTTTTGGCCGAGGCAGCTGAGTTCCTGTAACCTCGCACAGTCCAGCAAGAAGGTGTGGCGGTTGACCGTCAAGCTGTTTGTGCACGTCTGACCAATTAGGTTTCACTACCAAAATAAGAGAGGTAAAGTGGACCCCTCTGTCCAGACAAATATCCACCCAGTTTAAGATAGAGTCCTGTTCACATTACATCTCGTATGTTGGGTACTTTGTAGGTTGGGCTGAAGTAACGAAGCCCAACACTTCGAAGCACGGTTTGTTGGGATTTCTTACGTTATCCCGAAAACCTCTTCTCGCTTTGCTTCGGAGACGATACTAAAAGATCCACACCGGCGAAGTAAAAGTCGGGCATGAAATACTGGGCGTCTACATTACCGATATTCAAATTATCACTATTGCCGTAAGTACCGTTTTGTTTCTAGCGGTGTTGCTGTTGTTGCACAAGACCTGTCTGGGCAAGCAAATCCGCGCGGTCAGCAACAATCCAGAGTTATGCAATAGCTATGGCATCGACAGCGATAAAGTGATTCTTTGGGCAACGGCCATCATCTCGTATGTTGGGTACTTTGTAGGTTGGCGCTGACGAAAGGAAGCCCAACACTTCGATGCACTGCTTGTTGACAAAGCGGCTGGTCAAAATTATCTGGTTTTTAATCTTGCCAATCATTCTGACTTTAGTCAAAATGGCCTTAACAACTAGGGAGCTACCGGATGCAGGCAATCACCTTTAATCAAGCCGTCAAAGACTTTGCTACCTTCATGGATAGCGTCAGCGATAACCATGAACCTTTAATTATCACTGACGAAAATCATAAGGCTGTGGTTTTGATGAGCCTTGAAGACTTCAACGCTTGGCAAGAAACTGAATATCTCACCCGCTCGCCCGCTAATGCCAAGGATTTGCTGCAAGCGATTGAAGACATTGCTCAAGGCAAAAAGCTGGTCAAACACGATTTAATCGAAGAGTGAAGATTAGCTTTCGTGAGCGGGCGTGGCAAGATTATCTTTATTGGCAGGAAGCCGACAAACAAATCTTAAAACGCATCAATATCCTCATCAAAGATATTCAACGCAATCCATTTGAGGGTATCGGCAAACCTGAACGTCTCAGACATCAGTTTTCCGGCTTCTGGTCGCGTCGCATCAATGATGAACATAGGCTGGTTTATACTTTTGTTGAAGCCGAACTGATTATTGTCCAGTGCCGTTATCATTATGACTGAGCGTTTAAACTAAAGTGACTGGTTGAAGTCTGGCCGCTATTTTACGTAAAAAAATCCGGTTGGGTATTATAACTACCAACCTTTATGGAGC
The DNA here is from genome assembly GCF_046714055.1 of Methyloglobulus sp. GTDB lineage: Bacteria > Pseudomonadota > Gammaproteobacteria > Methylococcales > Methylomonadaceae > Methyloglobulus. Next base: position 2,155 of record NZ_JBKKBJ010000077.1, read on the forward strand.
TTAGTTCATTTGAACGCTTTGGAAATATCCCGTATGTTGGGTACTTTGTAGGTTGGCGCTCACGTAAGGAAGCCCAACACTTCGAGGCACGGTTTGTTCGGGTTTTTTACATGACAACGAAAACTTAAAGCCGAACATGGGCCTCAAACAGTGACCTTTGTGTCCCTGTATGCTATCGTACCCAATAATAGAAAATACTTTTTTAAATTAGGTGGTTAAGATTATGCAAATCATATTAACAAAAGATTTTGTCATGGATAATTCGCACAGTCTGTCATTGACTGATTTACCCATTCCAACTGGTGAAAAATTTACCGTTGTCGTGATGCGCGAAAACATCACTGACACCCATCAACCCATTAGAAAAGTCTACGCTCATCGTATTCCTGTTAATCACATCGATTTACCGGCCAGAGAAGAGTTGCATGGGCGATAAAAGCTTCATTGATACCAACATTTGGGTTTATGCTCATTTGCAGGAGGCAAATAACAACAAATGTAATGCAGCGGTTGCATTATTGGAAAAATTGCCGCTTTTAGTTAGTAGCACCCAAGTTTTGAGTGAATACTACAGCGTGATGCAGAGAAACAAGATTCCTGACAATTTAATTCAAGACAATGCAGAAATTATTATTGCCATTACTGACGTTTCTGTCATTCAGGTAATGACCATACGCCTTGCCCACAAAATTAAATTGAAATATAGCTTTTCTTATTGGGATAGTTTGGTTTTAGCCAGTGTATTGGAAGCTGGTTGTCAATGTCTTTATTCCGAGGACATGCAACACAAACAGATCATTGAGGGCAGTTTAATGATTGTTAATCCATTCAAGAGATAGCTGTTACCGCACAAGACCCGGCTGGGCAAACACATCCGCGCCGTCAGCAATAATCCCGAGCTATGCAAACTCTATGGCATCGACAGCGATAAGGTTATCCTTATGGCAACGGTTGTTAGTTCTGCGTTAGCCGCCATTGCCGGTATCCTTATCGCTCTGGATGTGGATATGACACCGACTTTCGGGTTCAATTATTTTCTTTACGGCGTCGTGGCAATGATCATCGGCGGCGTTGGCAGTTACCGTGGCTTGATTTTCGGCTCCTTGTTATTGGCTTCCGCCCAACATCTTGCGGCTTATTACATCGACACGAAATGGATAGATGCCGTGGCGTATATGATCCTTATCCTGTTTTTAATCTGGAAGCCGTTGGGATTTTCCGGTCTAAGGCTTAAGAAAATAGACATTTAGTTATTTTTAATTTGGGGGAATGTATGTTTGCAACGATTAAAGGCTATTACGAACAGGGGCAAATATTCCTGGAAGAGGAAGCTCCAGTAGAATCGAAAACCGAGGTGATCATTACTTTTCTCACTGAGAATGTCAAAAACAGCGGTATCCATAAGCGTGTACCGGGCGGATTAAAAGGCAAAGTGGCGATTCCGGATGATTTCAACGAGCCTCTCGATGATTTAAAAGACTACATGTGATGATGAGTAAAAATTACATTCTGGATACGCACTGTTTGATTTGGTTTCAGGAAGATAACCCGAAAATTCCGTCTATGGTCATGGCAGAGATTCAAGACCCTGCAAACACGGTGTTTTTTAGCCAAGTCAGTTTGTTTGAAATAACTATCAAACAGAAAATCGGTAAGTTGCCTGAGTTTACGGCGGATATCAGCGAGGTTTATCATCAGGCAATCAACGATAATTTTAGTTACCTGACTATAAAAAATCAGCACCTGTTCAGCTATCACAAAATTCCATTACTGGAAACTCATCGAGACCCGTTTGATCGTCTGTTACTGGCAACAGCTTATGAAGAAAATGCCATCATGGTGTCGGCTGACAATAATTTCAGCTTATACGCTGGGCTTATTCAGGTGTTCTGGTAATCCAAATAATGGATTATCTGTTACAGCTCGCCATTTTCATTTGCTTCTATACCTTGCTAGCTCAAGGCTTAAATCTTGCTGCCGGAAAAACTGGCTTGATTTCTTTGGCACACGCCGGTTTTTATGGCATTGGGGCTTATACGACCGCCTTGCTTACCCTGCACTACGGTTTTTCTTTTTGGTTGAATCTGCCCATTGCTATTTTAATCAGCGGAGCCGTTGCATTATTGGTTTCTCTCATTGCCTTGCGAACCGTTGAAGATTATTTCATTATTTGCACCTTAGGCATACAGGTCATCATCTTTTCAGTGATGAATAATTGGATGGACTTAACACGCGGCCCGTTAGGTATTCCGGGCATTCCTGCCATTCAGCTTTTCGGGTACGGTATCGATAGCAAAATTTCATTTTTATTGCTGTCCGCTTTCTTTACTGCAATCATCTGGTGGTTGCTGAAAAACCTTTTCAACTCAGGCTTCGGCAAAACGTTGACTGCAATTAGCGAAGATGAAATTTACGCGCAAAGCATAGGCAAGAATGTTTACTTATCCAAAACCATTGCATTCACGTTCAGCGCCCTATTTGCTGCCATTCCTGGCATCTTGTACGCCCATTACATTTCCTACATAGACCCGACCAGTTTCACGGTGAGTGAATCCATTTTTATTCTCTCGATTGTGATTATCGGCGGTATGGGCAATCTGACCGGAAGTTTTTTGGCGGCGGTGTTTATGGTGTTGTTACCGGAAATTCTTCGTTTTGTAGGAATGCCTGACAGCGTTGCCGCGAATATGAGGCAAATTATTTATGGGTTTATTTTGGTCATCGTCATGATGACGGGCAAGAATGGTTTGAAGGAACTTTTTAGCTCAAAAATAGTAAGAATATAAAAATTTAGTAAGTCTAATAATTGGAACGCTAAGCTAATAAAACAAATTACAGATATTGCGCTCAACTGGATTACCTTCATAAGATCATTTGTCTCTTTTTTAGCGACGTATTCTCCACTATGACTAAAATGCGACACAGAGATAAACGTTCACAGTGCTGTAAATAAGTCCTCTCCAAAGGGATGCCTACATGGATGTAGGTAGTAGGGCAACGCAGGAGCAACTGCCGAGAGGGTTGGGTGAGGGGAAATAGAATAAATATAACGCATTGATTCCACGACATAGAATTTAGCTCTTAATTCATACTAAAATAGGCGTTGGCCAGCTATGCTTAAAGAAATCCAACATATTCAAGCCACTGCTGATTTGCTTTACAGTGAACAGCAAGTGGAAGCGGCTCTCGATAAAATGGCTTTTGCAATTAACGACTTGCTTGTAGGGAGCAACCCACTGGTACTCTGTGTGATGAACGGAGGTATAGTTGCTGCTGGAAAGCTATTAATGCGCCTGACTTTTCCGCTTATGATTGATGCAATCAATGCCAGCCGGTATCAAAACCAGACATCAGGTGGAGCGATTGAATGGGTGTTAAAGCCAGGAACACCCTTAACGGACAAGACTATCCTGATTATTGATGACATCCTGGACGAAGGCATTACTTTAGCGGCTATCAAGGAATATTGCCTGGAGCAAGGTGCTACCGCAGTCTATTGTGCGGTTCTGGTCGATAAGCTGCTCGACCATGAAAAGCCCATCCGGGCTGATTTCGTTGGCTTGCAGATAGAAAACCGCTATTTGTTTGGTTACGGTATGGATTACAAAGGCTATTTACGTAATGTGCCAGGCATTTACGCTTGCAATGGGGGTGCGTAATGAGCCGGTTGGCAATCATTGGCGGCACTGGGCTAACACAGCTCGCTGATTTAAAAATCATTAGGCACGACTCGATCACCACCCCTTATGGTTCACCATCAGCGGATTTCATCACCGGGGAATTGAACCAGAAAGAAGTTGTTTTTCTTGCCAGGCATGGTAATCCCCATAGCATTGCGCCACACAAAATCAATTACCGCGCCAACATTTGGGGACTAAAGCAGCTCGGCGTGGAGCACATTATTGCCGTGGCTGCGGTGGGCGGGATTACTTCGGAAATGGTGCCCGCCCATATCGTCATCCCCGATCAAATTATTGATTACAGTTACGGCCGCAAGAACACTTTTTTTGAAGACGAAAACGATCCGGTCTCGCATATTGATTTTAGCTACCCCTATAGCCATGCGCTTCGTTCCCGCCTAATCCATGCCGCCAAAAAAGCGGGCATACCAATCAGCCCTATAGGCACTTATGGTTGCACACAAGGGCCAAGACTGGAAACATCTGCGGAAATCAAGCGGATGGAAAACGATGGTTGTGACCTGGTTGGTATGACCGGTATGCCCGAAGCGGCTTTAGCCAAGGAACTGGGTATCAATTATGCGACAATATGTGTAATCGCTAACTGGGCAGCCGGGAAAATTGAAGGTGAAATTTCGATGGCGGAAATCGAACAGAACCTGCATAAAGGCATGGCAAATGCGGTTACATTACTAAAAGCATTTGTCGAGATGATGTAACTCGATGAAGCGACAAATTTTATCTTTGCTAAGATATAAGAGAACTTGTAAAAACACTCTCCCTACTGGGCTAAGATATACACATAATTTTTTATGCTCTAAATACAATGACTTGTAAATCGGCTTTTACTCCCTCTCCTGCTGGAGAGGGCTGGGGTGAGGAGATTAAAATCAACTGCTTATATTCCCCCTCATCCCAACCTTCTCCCTCAAGTGAGAAGGGGCAGGTACTTATGTGGATACCTATGCCCACTGGGAGAGCCAGGGGCGGCTTTATAAGTTGTTGGCTTTGCCCTTGAATAATCCTGCGTTAATTTCATATTTGCATGTACAAGACTACTTCCAATTTAATAAAACCACTACTTCTTGCCGGTTTACTCTGCTTTAGCCAGGGCTTGTCAGCCGCTGGGACAGCCATTGTAGCCGCTGCGTCCGACCTTCAATTTGCACTTGAGGAAGTGGCGCAACAATTCACCAAAGAAACGGGATTGACAGTCAAGTTTAGCTTTGGCTCGTCGGGAAACTTTGCCCGGCAAATTATGCAAGGCGCCCCTTACGGACTGTTCATGTCCGCCGATGAAAAGTATGTCTCAGAACTGGCAAAACAGCATTTAACGGTGGATGAAGGTCGTTTGTACGGAATCGGCAGGCTTGTTTTATATGCGCCGAAAGGATCATCCTTGAAAGTAGATAGTGAAATGCAAGGATTAGTCCAAGCACTTAAAAACGGCCAAATCAAACGCTTTGCGATTGCTAATCCTGAACATGCCCCTTATGGCCGTGCGGCTAAAGCAGCGCTTATTTCAGTTGGCTTATGGGACTCTATCCAGCCGCATTTGGTGCTGGGAGAGAATGTTGCCCAAGCTGCCCAGTTCGCCATGTCTGACTCGACTCAAGGCGGTATTTTTGCCTACTCGTTTGCCCTTTCACCTAAAATAAAAGCACAAGGGAACTATGTTTTGCTTCCAGAAAATAGCCATCCACCATTGCGGCAAAAAATGGTGCTGACAAAAAAAGCCGATGCCACGGCCAAGGCTTTTTATACTTACCTGCAAGCGCCTAAAGCCAAGGATATTTTTAGGCGTTACGGCTTTGCTGTGCCGCAATGACGCTGTGGATTGGGAAGCGTTAATACTTTCGGTAAAACTCAGTGGCTACACTGTCCTGTTTTTGTTGCCTATTGGCTTAGTCACCGGTCGCTGGCTGGCATACCGGCAGTTCTGCGGCAAGAGCGCAGTGCAGGCTTTATTGGCCATGCCGCTGGTGTTGCCGCCCACCGTATTGGGCTACTATCTGCTGATGTCATTGGGAAATGCTTCAGATCTGGGTCGTTTTCTGGAAAGCTTGCTTGGACATACCCTGGTATTCAGCTTTGAAGGTTTGGTCGTTGCATCAATCCTGTTCAATTTGCCTTTCGCCATACAACCCATACAACGGGCTTTTGAAGCCATTCCTCGAGAACTTAGGGAAGCTGGAGCCTGTTGTGCAATGCCACCTGCCAAAGTGTTCTGGCGGATAGAATTACCTTTATCCTGGCCGGGTATCGTTTCTGCTGTAGTCCTGACGTTTGCCCATACCCTGGGTGAATTTGGCGTCGTGTTAATGGTGGGGGGCAGTATTCCCGGCGAAACAAAAACCATTGCCATCGCCATCTATGACCGGGTACAGGCGTTCGATAATGCCGCTGCTGCGTCGATGTCGGTGGTATTGTTGGTATTTTCCCTGGTGACGATAGCACTTAGCTATGCAGTGGGAGACCACGCTAAAAGACGGTATGGTTAACGACAGCAACGCCGAACCGGAAATAACCAGTAACGGGATTTATGTAAGGTTATTGCAGGCTAAACCCATACCGTTAGACATTACGCTCAACTGTCAACCGGGCGAAGTGTTGGCGCTGGTTGGCCCTTCGGGTAGCGGTAAAACGACGGTGTTGCGGGCAATTGCTGGATTGCACCGAAGTGAACAAGGTATTGTGAGGTGTCAAGGCGAGGTTTGGCAAGATAGTTCAAGGCATTTATTCCTCGCTCCTTACCAACGTACCGTTGGCATGGTTTTTCAGAATTACGCCTTATTCCCTCATCTCACCGCTATCCAGAATGTGCAGGAAGGTTTGGCACACCTGCCCAAACAAGACCGTAGTGACCGTGCGAAAGAAATTTTAAGCCGCGTCCATCTTAAGGGTTTGGAAGACCGCTATCCAAACGCGTTGTCAGGTGGTCAGCAGCAACGTGTCGCAGTTGCCCGGGCGTTGGCAAGAGAACCTATAGTCTTGTTGCTGGATGAGCCGTTTTCAGCGGTAGACCAGGTAACCCGGCGGCGATTGTATCGTGAACTTGCCGAATTACGTCGAACCTTATCCATGCCGGTAATTTTGGTCACGCATGATTTGGAAGAAGCGACTCGGTTAGCCGACAGGCTGTGCATTCTACACAAGGGCGTTACCCTGCAAACCGGAACGCCATTGGAAGTAGCCGCCCGTCCTGTCAGCGCAACAGTAGCCCGGTTAATGGATCAACAAAATTTATTTGTTGCGACCGTCATCAATCATGATTTACATGCACAAAAAACGCTGATACGGTGGCGAGGCTTGATACTGGAAGCAAAACACCAGCCAGATTATGCGCCTGAAGAAAAGGTGTGCTGGATGATTCAACCTGCAAATGTACTGTTGCATCGCCGTCATAGGCATTCCAATGGCGAACGTGAAAATCCACTTTCCGGTATCGTTACCGGTTATACGACACTGAGTGAATACGCGATTGCCCAAGTAGTGTGTGATGCACTCGCAAACATTGTCATAACTTTGACCTTGCCGATACATGTCGCGAGGCGTAATGATTTGGCATTAGGGGAGCGGGTCAAAATTTCCCTGTTGGCAGAAGCTATCCATTTAATGCCGTATGAACGGTTACGCGGTGATAAATCTGTCAATGTTGTTGATTAAGCGGGAGTGGAGGAATCTTAACTCGCCGCATCAAGATTTTCTTTTGGATGCCCGTTTACTTTTGCCAATACTTTTGGCAATAGTTTTGTTCGAACTATCGGCTTTGTAATAACGTTTACTTTTGCTGGCAGGTGTGTAATAACCCTTACTGCTAGTGCCAGTTTTGGCGACTTGTGTAGCTCTTCCTGATTTTGTGGATTGTTTACTTTTAGCAATTGTTTGTACAGTTTTTTTGCCTGTTTTTCTTGATGTAGCGGCAACCTTCGTTTTGTAGGTCTTTTTGCTTGCGTAGCGGCTATTTTTGCTTGATTTTGCCAGGTATTGTTTTTTGGAAACGCGCTTCGCGGCTGTTTTGTTTTTGCCGGCCCTGTTGTTTGAAGCATGATGAGTGGTATGTGAGGTTTTTCTCGCGTAGCGGACATGCTGGCCGTTATCATCATCTTCGCGCTGGGCGGCATAATGCGATGAAGGCCGATGACCGCAAGAAAGCTGGTAGGGTGGTGTGCCAACCGAGTTTTTGCTCATCGTATTAATGTTCTTTGAGCGGTAAGGGCCATCTCCATCCGAGAAACCGGCGTCCATCATGGCAAACATGTGCTGATAGCGTTCACTGCTGGACTTACCGCCCAATACCACACCGATCAGGCGTTTTCCATGCTGGTTGGCTGAAGCGACCAGATTGTACCCTGAACCGCAGGTATAGCCGGTTTTCATCCCTTCGGCGCCGGGATAATGGGCAACAAATTTGTTGATTCCGCGTAATTCCCGTCCCTTAAAATAAAGGCTGTCAGCGGCAAAGTAAGGATAATACTGGGGAAAGTTGCGGGTTATTTTTAAGGCCAGTAGCGCCATGTCATGGGCGGTCGTGGTTTGCCAGTCGTGCGGCAATCCGGTCGCATTCATGAAATGACTGCCATACATGCCTAGGCTATGCGCTGTCGAAGTCATTTGTATGGCAAACTGCTGTTCACTCCCAGCCAGTCTTTCTGCGAACACCACGGCGGCATCATTGGCTGATCGGGTGATGATTGCCAGGACCGCATCTTCAACGGAGATGGTTTCCCAAGGCCTTAACCCCAGTTTACTGGTTGGTTGGCTTGCGGCATGGCTGGATACATTCATCGGGTCGCTAAAGCGCAGCCGCCCTGATTCCAAGGCGGAAAACGCCATATAGAGCGTCATTAATTTCGTGAGCGAAGCCGGATACCAGGACTGGTTGGCTTCCAACTCATACAGCACATTGCCATTATCAGCATCAATCAACAGCGCTGCGTGGCGTCCATAAGTTAATTGCGAAACCAGCATCAGCCCTGTTGCCGTCAATACGAGTAGAATACGTTTCACAATCGTCATTTACTGTGGTTCTCTCTAAAGGTGATGGTTAAATATGTGGATGGCCATTAAAACGTAAGCCGATAGCAAGAAAAATCGCTAAAACTATAGCCGAAATTTTGCTTTACGTATTGACAATGCGTGTTGTTTTAGTACGCTATTATTGCTGGATTTCGGGAAGATGCTGTTTTATTGAAAATCTTTCCCGCATGTATAAGGTGGTTGTCCTTGACAGATTCCCCAGTGACTACCAAAATTACCTTCATCGCTGGGTTTCCAGTCTTCTGAAAAGGCCTCGAACACGATGCCGGACCAGTTCTTTTCAGCCAATTTTTGCAAGGTCGATTTAATGACTTTGGCCTGATTATTTGGGCTGGCTACACCACATTTTTGGCCGGTATGGACATTGGCTTCCGTGCCGCCTTCTGGGCCGCTAGGCCAGCCGAATTCAGTGACGATCACTTCTTTTCCGGGATAAGTGCGCCTGACCTCTTCAAGCTTGGCAATGTGGAAATTGGCCGCCTGTTCCGCCGTCGTGCAGGTATGGACACCGGCATGTTTATTTTCCCACCACGGAAAAATATTGATGCCTAGCCAATCTACTTTTGCTTCAAAACCGGTTTTCTGGCAAGGCGTTGTTCGGTTGCACCATTCCCACCAGGTATCAATGGTGGTAATAGGCTGTTTTACCCCCGCTTTATGCAGGCCGTCAATACATTTTATAATCTCGCCATCGAAAACATTGCCATGCCGCGTCCTAACTTCAGAGCCGCAACTCAGTTTGATAATCGTTTTGGGAAAAGCTTTGGCAACTTCAATACCGCTGGCAATGGATTGGTTGTTGACAGCGATGTCCTTATCCAGCCATATAATCGCAATAACCTTAAGTTTTCTGGCTTCCGCTGCTGCAAACGTGTATTCCAAACCATTCAAGACACCATACGTCATAATGCAGCGGAAACGGGTTTCTTTCACCAGCTTGTCCAGTAGCGTGTCGATCAATTCGTGGGAAGGATGTGCGCCATAATCTGGGTTAATATCACCCACATAAGGGCTAAAAGCGACACACTGCATAGTTTTACTTTCGCTGTTTTGCGCGGCGGTTTGCTGTTGCTTAGCAGGAGCTGCGGCAAATACGCTTTCCATATTTATAGCCAAGAGGATAATGGCTACCCATAACAATAATTGCTTCATGAAATTTCCAGATTAACGAGTGAAATGAATGACGGTTAACTTGTTCTTGTCCAACGTTGTTTTGGGGGTGACTATTTTAGTATAGGCCGATGCCGCAGACACTAGCAATTAACATGCTCAACTGAGTTGAGCGCCCCTTATCGACCAACCAGATCATTAAAAAATCCAAGTTTTTGGCAAGTATCAATCGAATTTTTTCTATTAGTGTAGCTTTGTCAAAAAAACCGGATCAATTCGACATCCACCAATTTCTGGATGATCGATCACATCCTGCTCAAAATCCCGGTAGGTGGGCAACTGAAAAGCAATACGGTTAATTTTTCCACCGGAAAATTCAAATTCCATCGCCCCACCTTTAGCGCGTGGGCTACCTGCCTGGGTGGTAAATAATAAAATGCCCACATTGCTTGACTGTTTGCCGAGTTGCTCGGGAAGCACGCGCGCACAACTCAGTTCGTTGAAGGCCAAGCCTGAAAAAACCTGCACCAACTGGTGTGCGCTGACAATCAAGCCTTCTCCGGGGACAGTAGCGGGCGCTGCCGACTCCGCCACAATCGGCGTGTTTTGACCAGTAGGCGTAGGCTGCAATAATTTTTCCAGACCAAAATCACCTAAATGATTTTGCAGCAACACCGTGCCATCACCTTTTTTTGCCGTATTTAACAAGGGGAATATCTGGCTTTCCATTTCTGCCTTGTTGGGATTTTTAAGCACGGCAACCAACTGCCGTTCTATCGATTTAAGCGGCATGAAAAACTGTTCTTTTTTCTGGCAGAAATCCCCCATCTGCACCCAGTCGGATTCGGTGTTTACGGTTAGCCCCATTGCTTTCATAACCGCGTAATCATCAACGGCAAGGCAGTTACCAAAATTTTTGCTGCGATAATTTCGTAGGGTCTTCGCACTAATTTCATCACTCAGGACTTTTTGGGCAGTGATGTTGTAACTTTTCCAGTCACTATTGTTTGCCAGGAAGTAATAAATAAAGGCATTGCGGTCAAACTTATTGAACCCCAAATCTTTCATGACCAGCTTCAATTTACGGCAATTGCTTTGTACGTCTTCGAAGCTATTCCAGTCCGGTTTTAAATTGGGTTTTTCAGGATGTTTTGACTGCTCAATCAATTGCTGCAAATTGATTGAGCCAGCCGCCGATTTTATGGGTGAGTAACTGATTTCTGCCAGGGATAGATCACGTGCATCTGGTACGCCATCAGTTTGTGTCTTGAGCAGTAACGATGGGGTAATCTCTGGATAAATCCTTAATTCACCCAAAGGCTTGGTATCCGAACTCAGTATATTGATGCCGCCTTCCGCAACCGCATAGACCTTAAACACAGTTTCATTCAGTGTGCCGTTTTTATCTGAGTATTTCACAATGGCAGGCAGGGAATGGGATTCTGTGCTTTGGTTTGCTGAGGGTGTGGGCACAGGCGCTGTCTGCGTTTGCTGATTGTTGTTCAGCCATTGGCCGGCAAACTGCCCCAAAACCGCAACCCCCATGCCCACACCGGTAAATGCCAATAAACTGCTGGCAGTCGTGGCCTTGTTGACCAGCCCCGCCACGTCTACGTCGCTATTGGCGCTGGAATAAACGCTGTAGTCAATCAAGGTTTCCTTGCCTGAGTCCAGCCGCATCCAGGGGGTCAGGTTAAGTTTTTTGGCATCAAACTTAAAATTACATTTCCCAGTGGTCGCTTGATAGGAATAACCTACGGCTTCATTATTAAATTTGAGGATATTGTTGCGGACATTGAAAATAAGCGCGGAAGACAAATCACTCTTTTTAAAAGACGGCGTTATGCTGTCGCAACCACTTTTTAAGACATTGTCGCCTTTAAAATCAAACTCGGAAATCAAGCGCACATAATAATCATCGCCATCAATTGACTGAAATCCAGATAAAGCCTGAAACTGATGCGATTTGGTCGATTGTGCGGACTTTGGGTCATTCGTCTCAGTAGTTGGATAATCAACGGCAATTTGCCGGGTTTGGGTACATCCTGCCAACACCATACCGGCCAATAAACTAAATTTTAAAGATGTGCTATAACGAATCGACATAATTTAAACCTTACTACCGTAAGTGATACGATAAATCAAACTGGGAAAAGGAGGGAATCATAGGGTTTTGACGGGAATTATGTCATATTTTATTTTTACCGGGCAGTAAATACAATCTACTTGGAGTTGAGTTTGTAAGCTGCTTTCAAAGTCGAACGTGACATACTACCAAAAATCACCTGCCATTCAGTTATTCATAGGCGTTAATCTTCAAAAGCTGCTCCACACTGAAAATTTTATAGCCATTTTCTTTTGCAAACTTTAGCGTTTGTTTTAATACCTGGATAGTTTTATCGGAAGTGTCGTGAAACAAAAGGGTAGCGCCCGGTTTTATTTGTTCTTGTACACGCCGGGTTATGAGGTGTGCGGGTTTGGTCGTTGTATCGAATGAGCGAATGGTCTAGCCGATGATGCTGTAATTCAAGCCATTCGAGGCTTTGGCAAGACTGGGCGTGACCACTCCATTGGGCGGACGGAATAATTTCATGCGTTTGCCAGTGATCATGAACACGCTCTTTGCGGTCTGGTTCAGTTCATTCTTAAAACCTTGCACACTTTTAAGGTCCATCATAAGCAAACATTTAGGGTTCCAAACCTTCAGATTGGGGATCAGAAGAATGGCTATCAGACTTGCTGTTTTCCATTACCTGCAGACGCATTAAATTATCATTGGCTTTTTTATAAAACTGGGGAGAAGAATTTATGGCCTCTTGTAAATACTTGTTCGCCGCTTCATAGTCGCCATTCATCATGGCAATATAACCGGTATTATTATTTGCTTCTGCAGGTGAAGTCACTTTGGCAAAGGCAATATACGCCTCTTCATAGTTGCTTGAGCGTGCGTGCAGCAAGCCGTAGTTATAGATTGCCTTTTTAAAAGCAGGGTTGATTTGTAGGGCTTTAAGATAATAAGACGAGGCCTCGTCTAGTTTTCCGGCTGAATAGAGCGCAAAACCAATGTTATTGAGCAATTCAGGAGAATTCGGCAGGATACTGTCAGCTCTCTTGAAAAAACTTTCGGCTTTCTGAAGGTCACCCTGTAAATTGGCAATAATGCCCAACCCGTTATAAGCCCGCCAACTTTGATGCCTGGTAACAACCTGACTAAGATGTTTTTCTGCGTCTGGGTAATTTCCCTTCTTGATCAACAATAATCCGTAGCGTTCTACTGTCTCTAAATCTCCCGGTTTCTGCTTTAATATCAATTTGAGGCTTACTTCCGCCAGATCATATTTTCTAAGCTCGGAATACAAGTCGGCCATTTTTTGCAAAACCTGAACATTATTCGGTTCCAGATTGTATGCTTTTATATAATAGAGTTGCGCCAGTTCCATTTTGCCGCTCTGCTCCGCCTTTTCCGCTTTTAAAATAGCGTCCTGAACCGAATCTACATGAAGCCCAGCACTTTGCAAAATTTCTTCGATGTCCTGTTTATTGCTATTAACCCCTGCTTCTTTAACATTATGGGGCGCACAAGCTGTCAACAGCCATTGACTTGAAATAACGACAAGAACGAGGATTGTTTTTCTTTTACTCATCAATAAGTTTATCCGGGACTGAAATATAATTTAGGTCATGAGAAAACCAAGTGGATTACTTGATAAAACTGCAATCTATAGCAATTGTTTCTAATCCAATTACTCATAGCCCTACCTTTCAAAAAAATTCTTAAATTTTACTAAATATAATCATGGTAGGCCCCAAAACCACTATCAGGAAAGCGGGCAATAAACATATACCTAAAGGAAATATGAGCTTAAGCCCAATTTTTGCGGCAGCTTCTTCTGCTGCCTGGGTTCTTTTATCTCTTAAATCTTCTGAAAATATTCTTAATGTTTCTGCAATATTGGTTCCAAAACGCATACTTTGTGCAAGCGCTGATACCAGTCCGCGAATATCTTCAACGCCAGTTCTCTCAACCAATCTTTTCATGGCTTTATTTCGATCAACACCTGCTCGAGTTTCTGCGATTACAATACCCAGTTCATTAGCCAATTCAGGATGGCTTATCATTGTTTCTGTGGTTACTTTTTGCAATGCGGCATCCAAACTCAAACCAGCTTCAGAACAAATCACTATCATATCGAGTGCATCAGGAAATGATCTTTGAATAATTTTTTGTCTTTTGATTATAAGTTTATCCAACACAAAACTCGGAATCAAATAACCTAAAGCCAATGCTATTAATACTCCCTGGAATAAATGCTCACCCTTTATACTCGGAATTAAGCCCATGACTATCAACACTAAGAATGGCAACAAAATCATTAATAACATTCGTATGGCATAAAAATGCAATAAACTCTTTTTCCGATGAAAGCCCCCATAATGAAGACGTGTTGTAGTTCTTTGTAATAATAGCTTATTTGAAGGAACGAACGCACGACTATGTTTAAGCAGTTTGCTTGATGGATTATCGGATTCGATCATTGAAACCGGCCCAGCATTTATTTCACGCATAAAACGAGAACGCACCGGATCAAAAAAATCATCGAATAGCGACATCAGCGCCAAGGCCAAAATAAAAACCGCCCCAGACACCATCAAAATAACTAGCCATTCACTTCCCTGTTGTTTTTCCACCAGACCCGTCAACAATTGCATCAAAAAGTCCATCTATCCTTCCTCATGCATCAATATTAATAATGAAACGTATCCAGACTGCTGCGACCAACTCCAGGCCTAAAAAGGCACCCAAATATGCCATTCTGTCAGGTGATTCATAAAGAGGCTTAAAGTATTCCGGATTCATAATATTTGCCCATAGAAATAAAACTAACGGTAATAGAAGCATTACCCACGCTGACATCAAGCCTTCTGCTGATAGTGTTTTAATGCGTCGCTGCAATTTAAACCGCCCTCTTAGTACGGAACTGATTTTCAAAAGCACCTCAGAAAGATTACCTCCCGTTTCCCGCTGAATAATAATTGCCGTGCTCATGGCTATTAAACTGAGGCTAGGGACACGTTCTATCATCAACGCAAACGCCACTTCAACATCTCGTCCGTAATTAATTTCCTCATACGTCACGCCAAATTCCTGATTTATGGGTTCACTCATTTCGGTGGAGATAATTTTCATACACTCGGAAAACGGATAACCTGTCAGCAATGCCCGCGACATCAATTCCAATGCTTCAGGCAATTGTTCTTCAAACTTGTCCAAGCGTTTGTTTTTTTGTTTTTTTAGCCACAAGATTGGCAAAATTATCACAAACATAAACGTCCCCAGGGTGATGATTAGATGATGGAAGCGCACCCAGACCATGAACGTGACACCTGCCGCAAAGAGTAGCGAATAAAATGCAAACCGGCACGCCAGTAGTTGACTTCCCGCTTGTTCAAGTAATGTTTTCAACCGCGACATTCCGGGCAAACTTTCAAGGCTCCGTTCAACAGGGCCTAATCGGTTAAGATATTTGTTTTTTAAGATAGAGGTTTCTGAATCGCCACGCGCTAGAATAATACCTTCCAATCGTTGTTTTAGTTTACGGCTGTCTGTACGACTTGTTCCAAAAGTTGGCAATACAAGGATTTGTGACGCAACAAAGACCGTTAAAAACACTAAACCAACAAATAATACCGCCATATCACCAGCCATAGTATTCTCCTGCCGTTAATTGAGATGATTGGTAAAAATGGCCAGATCTGCAGTGGCGCCGCGTTGCTTGAAACTGGCCATACATTTGGGAATAATGCCTGTTGAGCAATATTGTCCCATTACAACGCCTTTTTCATCTATTCCGTGGCGATTGTATTTAAAGATTTCAGACAAAGTAATAATTTCACCTTCCATGCCATCTACTTCTTGGATACTGACGATCCGCCGACTACCATCTTCCAATCTGCTCAGTTGGATGATGATGTGAATGGCGGATTCAATTTGTTTGCGTATGGCTTTAGCCGGCATGTCCAGTCCGGCCATGGACACCATATTTTCCAATCGCGCCAGGGCATCTCGCGGGCCATTGGCATGGACTGTGGTTAGTGAACCTTCATGACCGGTATTCATCGCCTGGAGCATATCGAAAGCCTCCCCGCTCCTGACCTCGCCGATGACGATACGATCCGGACGCATCCTAAGGCTATTCCGCACCAAATCCCGTAAGGTTATCTCGCCCTTGCCTTCAATATTGGCCGGGCGGGTTTCCAACCGCAAAACATGGGGTAACTGTAACTGTAATTCTGCGGAATCTTCCAGGGTAATGATACGTTCATTATTGGGAATAAAGTTTGAAATGGCATTCAACATCGTCGTTTTGCCGGAACCTGTCCCTCCCGAAATCAGGATGTTCAATTTAGATTTTGCCGCTGCTTTGAGGAACTCTGCCATATAATTTGCCAAGGCACCCCTCACCACCAGATCATCAAGTGTCATTTTATCGACGGCAAACCGTCTTATCGACAAGGAAGGGCCGTCAATCGCTAACGGCGGAATGATGGCGTTTACCCGAGAGCCATCCGGTAACCTGGCATCAACCATCGGTGACGACTCATCAATCCTACGGCCAACCTTTGACACAATACGGTCGATAATTTTCATCAAATGATTGTTATCATTAAATCTGACCGGCGTTAGTTCCAGCTTGCCAAAGCGCTCGACATACACTTTTTTGTGACCATTAACCAGAATATCGGCAATGGTCGGGTCGTACAGTAAAGCTTCCAAAGGCCCGAGACCCAGAATATCATCTTCAATTTCTTTAATGAGTTGATGTCGGGTTTGTGAATTTAGAGGGACAGATTCTTCGTCGATTAATTTTTGGGCGACTGACTGAATCTGTTTTCTGGCTTCTCTTCCATTTATACTACTGATTAGTGATAAATCCAGAATGTCAAGCAACTTGGAATGTATAGTTTCTTTAAGTTCTAGCTCAACTGGCGTAAGCAATTTTAACGACAGCGGCACAACAACTTCTACTGGTTTTTCATTTAGCTGATCCGATTTAGTCTTGCCAACATCCACATTTGTTGCGGCTTTATTGGACAGACCAAGACTTTGCATTCTTGTTTTTAACCCCATGGATAAACTCCCGTCAATTTTTTAACGATAACGTAAGGAATGAAACACAATAACATTAAGTAATAACGCTTAACCGTTTTAATAAATATGCAAAGTCGTAAAATTAAGCCGTCGTATCGGCAGGGATTGCCGATAACCAGAACACATGGATGTGTTACGTTTGCCATCCCTGGCTTCTGGGTTCCGGCAATCCCTGCCGGAATGATGTGGTTTTTCTTGACTTAACGGTTTTAAAAAACATTTGCTCGTTTTTACTTAACAAAGAAACCTAAAAAATCATGCCTGTGTGTAATTGATTATAGAAGGATATACCGCCTATTCAAGTGCCTTAAAATTAGGGGCGATATTATAACAATCCGCAAACCATGCCCCCAGATTGGGCACAACATTGTTATCTTTCAGAGTAGGGTCGTGAATCATAATTAAAATCACCGGTAGGTCGTACAAAAGTGTATTTACCAGGCCTGACAATTAGAAATTCCGCCGCTTTTTGTATTGCGTTATGTGGACGAAAAGATGTCATTATGCCAGTGATAGGACTTGTGCCAATAAATAATCCTGTGCCAACAATAGTTGCAGCAAATCCCCCCAAACGTAAAGGTATATCCAATACAGTATCAACACCCGGCGTATCGACCATGGCAATCTGTTTTCTTTCATTTCCGAACCCATTTTCTGCGAAACTTGCAGCAGAAAAAGCCACCGCCGAGATAACCATTAAATATTTAACCATTTTCATTACTTTCTCCAACTTTTCTATTGACTATACGCCTGAATCAGGCTCAAAATCAGCTTTTTGTACATCAACCTAACCTTCGTCTACTGCCCATTCCCTATTGTTCCTAAAAAATCAGTCCCGTGTTAATTCGAAAGCCAAATCCACCAACTAGCCCATGTGGCTTAATGAGAAAAAACGGATTTAAACCGGTTGAACAGGCTGTTTTTTCTATCTTCAAATTCAATATTCCCCAGTTTTTGGGCAAGCACCTTAAGATCATGGGCAATTTTTGCGTCAGCGGATGATTCACACAGTGGCACACCCAAATTTGATGTACTTGCAGCCCGTTCATAATCATTGGCGATAACGTAAATCTTGTCATGGTTAACAATGTTTTTCAAATCCTCTATCCGCAAACTGTTTTTAGGGTCATATCGATTAACCACGATGGCAACTCTATCCAACGGGATATCCAGATCCTTGTTTAATATCTGGATTAATCGGCGTCCGTCCCTGAATTGGGCCAGGCTCTGCTGCAAGACCAGGGTAATCTGGTCCGCTTGTTCCATAATCATGCTTGCTACCGGGTCGATTAATCTTGGCAAATCAACTACGATATGGTTGTAATTTATTTGCAGCAATTCCAGCAGTTTTTTTAAATTAGGGACGTTTATCTCGCCGGGCAATAGGATATCGGAGGGTGAAGGCAATAACAGGCTCAAATTTTCATTGTACTTTGACATATAAGCCTCTAATGAAATTGCATCCAAATCTTCTATGGCCGATAACGCTTCCATAATCGTATATTTAGGCTCTTTATCAAAATTGAGCCCAATTGAACCGAACTGCATATCCAGGTCGATCAATGCCACTTTTGAGTGGGTGTCTTTTGATAAAACATAAGCGACATTACTCGCTATAAAACTGGCTCCGCTACCGCCTTTAGCATTGATCAGCGCATTTAAACGCTTAACTTTGCTGGTATGGATATGAGTAATATTTTTTTTAATGTTACAGAATACGCCATCCAGATTGTCTTCATAGTCCCAATCATCAATAAAGTCTTTAACGCCGGCGCGGATTGCCTGGCTTAATAATTCAACATTTTTCTGATCCCCGACAACGATAATGGCGGCTTTCTTGCCGTCTACTTCATTCAGGACCTGCAATTCTCTCAAGCCATTAGCGGTCAAATTTATAATGACGATGCTATTTTCATCCTGCGTATGTTTACTGATGGGATCTAACAGGGTTTGACTACAGATTACCTTACTTTTAATGTCGCTTGAGTAAGAAAGAATGGATAGCTGTTTTTCAAGGGTAAGCTGGTCATCGCCGATTAACACCAAATTGATTTTACTTTCAGCCATTTTATCTATCTGTTATTTTTAAAAAAATTCAAAGGACACCGAACTCATTAATCCATGTTTGGGCAGCACACTCAGAAAGCACAACTTGGCGCACGAACAGCTTGACCCGGATTGGTCGGAACAGCGCCCAGGCTTTCAGTCGGCAAGGTTGTCGCGAATGGAGGCGCATTTACCGTGAAACCCAAGAGGGGAATAATTAAGGTGTGGACGTAACCTGTGATCCTGACCTCTGCAAACCTGATCAACGTTTGATTGGCTTCAACCACCCCCGCTTGGTTCAAATAAGCCACCGTCACCATGGCAGGTGTCAAGCCCTTAATAATCGGGCTGCTTGCTAATGTGCCACCAGCAGCATCAAAAATGGCCACTCGACTTGGAATCGCGCTGCCAACGGGACAAACAACCGCCATCCTGGCGCCCCTACGGGTTGCTTCTGCCAATGCATTCCAGACGAATAAAGCCCGACCGTATTCTATGACGGCAAACAAGACCGCAAAGAACAACAGGGCAATCAAGGCAAACTCTGCGGTTTCAGCGCCTTTCTGTTGATGTTTGTCGATCATTGGGCGAACCTCATCACACTAGTGGCGTGAATTGTCATAAAATCAGTGGCAGCGCTGCCCCCTGTCGCCAATTGCATAAGCCCATTCAGGCCGCTACCCAATATAAGGTCGGAGTCATAAGTGGCGACTACCCGGACATGAGTGCCCAGGTCGGTTGCCACGATATTTGCCGGAACGAGACCGGGCACTACCGGCGTGGTGTTGCCACTATTGCCATAAATCGCCCGTGCCTGGGCAAGGGTCAGATCCGCTCCCGTATAACCGTTATTCACCGAGACATCGGACAAATAACGGGCCGTTATTTGTGTCACTTTGTTGATTGCGTTCTGCCGATAAAACAAGATCCCAAATTCAGCGACCATGGCGATCAGTAACAGCAGCAGTGGCAGTACGATGGCAAACTCAACGATTGAAGAACCTGTTTGTTTTCTTTGTACTGGCCTCATGAGTCTTTACTCCCAGTGCTTCTATATAAGACGATTTTGTAAGGCCCATTCAAGACTGGATTGTTAGGGTCCCATGTGCCATTCTGTTGACAGGAATCGCCGGTAAACTCCATCATGATTTTTTTCTGTGGACCCGCATTTATCGCATGTTCGGTCAAAAAAACACAGGCTACGCCAACTTTGGGTATAGTCGAATTACCATTTTGTATTCCTGTACAATTACCTACAGGCACTGCCATTACCCGTCTGCCATTTCCAGCGGGCTGGTACTGGGTATATGCTGTCGGATTATAACTGGGTAATTTATATTCGACTGTTTGGGTATCAGAATCAAATCTGTCATCAATTCCCTTCCTGACATTACCCCATGTCCATCCGGGTTTGGTATTCAAGGTATTGCCCTGCAAACAGACATTCGTTGTCCCTTGCAGTGTGTCCCTAATATCTTTTCCTCCCTGCGAGCCATCCAAATCCAGCAGATTAAAGTTTCCTGATTCCAAGGAATTCGGCGGACAGTTACTATTATTGCCATTGCAGGCTATCGTTAAGCTCCTTATCTGGCCTACGGTGTAACCGAAACAAGCGCCATCACTACAAATTGTATCTACCGGAGTAGGCGGAGGAGGTATATCAGCACACATGACAAACGGCACAAGCGAACAATTCTGTCCAACAGGGCCTGCCGTTGCAATGGCCGTAACCAATAACGGTGCAGGATCGTTACCTGTGATCATGCTTGAAATCATTGTTAGCCCACGCGGCACCTCTAACATGCCAGCCGACGTCACCCTAACAAATAACGGGGGATTTGTCCCTGGCGCAAAAGGGTCTAATGCATTGGAGTATTCAAACACCAGATCCCCCCCGTCTAAGCCTGCCAATTCATTATTACCTATAGTCGCTTTGAACGTATCAAACGTTGCCACCCCTGCAGTCGCCGCCGCTGCGGTGTTTTTAGTGATATCCCGATTGATGGTAATCGCCGCGCTTAAGGCGGAAGCATCAACGGCATTTTGTACGCGAGTTTTATCGACAAAGGCATGCCCGGAATCCAATGCCCAACCTGCCGCAAGCAGCAACACCGGCAAAACTATAGTGACTAATGGAATGGCGACTCCACGCTGCTTCTTTAAACAACCCACTTTCATACTTTTGCTCCTGATAACGGTTGGGATCAATTCCCAAATTAACCAGTTTTTCAATCATTAATCGGCAT